>CAIWTR010000750.1 GCA_903915615.1 uncultured Armatimonadota bacterium | reverse complement strand
TGTGGTGGTCACGGCGCGGTGCGTGAGGCGATTGAGCTAATCCTGGACGCAAAAATCGGTATGGGCACTGTTGTTGATAACTATGTTGCATCAGCTCAGCAAACATCAACAAAACCTATCGGACAGTAGACCTTACGCCACCAGGCTGATTGTTCCAGCTGCTTTGGATGTCACATCACCGATAATCCATGCGTCCAGACCAGCACTCTGCATCTGTTCGATAAAACGATCTACAAATGCAGGATCCATCGCAATACACAAACCACCACTTGTTTGTGGGTCGTTTAGCGATAACCAGAGTGCATCTGAGATCAACGCACGGCCTGTAACAAAAGCGTCTGTAAAGTTGGCATTTGCATGTGTTCCACCGGGCACACAACCTTGCTCTACAAGAGCCTCTAAGCCATCAAACAGCGGTACTTGACTTGCAGTCAACGAGATACCAATCTCTGCATTTCGGACCCAATGTGACAGGTGACCAAGCAGGCCATACCCGGTGATGTCGGTTGCAGCATGGACCACAGTTGGGATGCCAAGGAGCTTTGCGATACGAACTGGGCCATCGTTTAGCAGCAGCATCGAAGCCACGATGTGCTCAATGTCCTCAGTTGACACAAGACCACGCTTTAGTGCCGTTGTGTAAACACCTGTTCCGATGGGCTTGGTGAGAACCAAAACATCTCCAGGAACGGCTGCACGATTGGTGAGGATCTGGTCTGGATGACAAATGCCTGTAACGGAGACACCAAACTTGAATTCAGAATCTTTGACTGTATGTCCACCAAGCAGCTTTACACCTGCGCGGGTTAAGACGGACATTCCACCTGCGATGACATCTGCAAGGACATCAGGAGGGTAGATATCCACAGGAAAACAGCTGATGTTGAGTGCTGTAAGTGGGGTCCCACCCATGGCATAGACATCGGAAAGCGCATTCGTCGTCGCGATCGCGCCAAACGTAAATGGGTCATCCACGATTGGGGTGAAAAAGTCAACGGTCTGGATAAGGGCAGTATCCGCATTCAGGATGTGGACACCTGCGTCATCGTAGCTTGGGATACCGGAGGATGCCGGAAGATCGTACCGGGATGCAAGCGATGAGAGTACGTTTGTCAGGACCGACGGTCCCAGCTTGCTCGCTCAGCCAGCGCAGCTGACCTGTTGTGTCAAACGAATCGTTGCGAGGTCTTTGTTGGACGGAATATCCATTAGGGATTGACTAAGAAGGACGGAGAGGACAGGATTCGAACCCGCACACGGTTACCCGTGAGACCGCTTTCAAGACGGTTGCGATACCATTCCGCTCACCTCTCCGCGCCGATGCGAAGTATATCAGAAAAGAAAGAAGTGGTCACAGCCTGTAATCAGCTGTGACCACGATTTGTGTTAGAGCTGCGCTTTCAGCTTGGCACTGATTGCCGTGCGTGGGTATGCACCCACGAGGCGGTCAACTTCCTTACCACCCTTGAAGATAACCATTGCTGGGATGCTCTGAATACCGTACGTAACAGCCAATTCAGATTCATCATCAACATTTACCTTGGCGATTACAACCTGTGCTCCGAGCTCTTCAGAAACGGCATCCAGCTCAGGTCCTACACGGCGGCATGGACCACACCAAGGTGCCCAGAAGTCGACCAACACTGGAACATCGTTCTTCAGAACGACGGCATCAAAGTCAGCTCCGGTTACTGTTACGGCATTACTCATCATATTCTCCTGTTGCAACCCGGTATTAGCGGGCCACACTTTCTAGTTTACCTTTAATCCCAGAGTCGTTCTTGGCTTGAGAGGGTTCGGACTATGTCATCAGCGACTGCTATGCCACTTTCCAATGCCCCGTTGATACTGGATGTTTGGAGATGCTCACCACAAACGTATAAGCCATCGGGGAGCGCAGCACTGGGTTTCCTTGTGCGAAAATGGTTTGGATCTTGTACAAACTGCGCTCT
>CAIWTR010000749.1 GCA_903915615.1 uncultured Armatimonadota bacterium | reverse complement strand
GTTTTCTTCCTTTCAGGACTTTAGGCTCTCTAAAAAGAAAAACGCCCACGTAGCCAAGCCAGGCTATGCGAGCGTTTTCGTACGTTTGTGAAACCTAGCCCCAGCTGGAATGGAATGTGCCTTCTTTATCCGTCCGCTCATAGGTGTGCGCACCAAAGAGGTCACGCTGCGCCTGAATGCTATGTGTGAATTTGCAGTTTTCTTCCTTTCAGGACTTTAGGCTCTCTAAAAAGAAAAACGCCCACGTAGCCAAGCCAGGCTATGCGAGCGTTTTCGTACGTTTGTGAAACCTAGCCCCAGCTGGAGTGGAAGGTTCGTTCCTTGTCCCTACGCTCATAGGTGTGCGCACCGAAGAGGTCCCGCCGTGCCTGGATGATACGTGGGCTTTTTTAGTTTTCTTCCTATCAGTATCTTTAGGCTCTCTAAAAAGAAAAACGCCCGCGTAGCCAAGCCAGGCTATGCGAGCGTTTTCGTACGTTTGTGAAACCTAGCCCCAGCTGGAGTGGAATGTGCCTTCTTTATCCGTCCGCTCATAGGTGTGCGCACCAAAGAGGTCACGCTGCGCCTGAATCAGGTTTGCAGGAAGCGTTGCACGGCGGTAGCCATCGTAGTAGCTCAAGGATGAACCAAATGCCGGTACTGGGATGCCTTGTTGTGCCGCAAGCGACACGACACGGCGCCAGCCGCTCTGGCAGCGACCGATCTCAGCCTTGAAATACGGATCCAGCATCAAGTTTGCAAGACCAGGCTCGATTTCGTAGGCTTCCTTGATGCGGTTGAGGAAACGTGCACGGATGATACATCCACCACGCCAAATCGTCGCAATTGAGCCGCGATCCAGTGTCCAGCCATTTTCAGCTGCTGCAGCATCGAGCTGTACAAAGCCCTGTGCGTAAGCCACGATCTTGGATGCGTACAACGCATCCCGGATGTCATTGACAAGCTGTGCAGTGTCACCCGTTTCAATGGTCGTTGATGGTCCAGGCAGCTGTGTGGATGCTGCAACGCGCTCATCCTTCTGGAACGAAAGGCAGCGGGCAAAGACGGCTTCGGTGATGGCGGTCGTCGGCACGCCGAGGTCAAGCGCGAGCTGACTGGTCCACTTGCCGGTTCCCTTTTGTGCGGCCTTATCGAGGACTTTATCCACAAGATAGCCACCATCTTCATCGAAGATGTTGAAGATCTTGCAGGTGATGTCAATCAGGAACGAGTCAAGGTCGCCATTGTTCCATTCGGTAAACGTCGCGCCGATCTGCTCATTTGAGAGTCCCGCAACGTGCTTGAGGAGGTCATATGCTTCGGCAATAAGCTGCATATCGGCGTATTCGATGCCGTTGTGCACCATTTTGACGTAATGACCTGCACCATCGGCGCCGATGTATGCACTGCACGCAACGCCATCCACCTTGGCTGAGATTGCGGTAAAGATTGGTGCGATGCGGTCATAGGCATCCTGAGGACCGCCAGGCATAATCGATGGGCCGTTCAACGCGCCTTCTTCGCCACCGGAAACACCGACTCCGAGGAAGTTAAGGCCCTTTGCCTCAAGATATTTGCAGCGGCGCTGGGTATCCGCATAGTGGGAATTACCGCCATCCACGATGGTGTCGCCTGGAGCCAAGAGAGGAACCAACTCCTCGATAACGGCATCCACGGGGCCACCGGCCTTGACCATGATGAGGATTGTGCGCGGAGCAGCGAGCTTCTCGACGAACTCTGTCAGCGTGTGCGCGCCGGTAAAGGCACCTTCGGAGCCATATGCCTCCAGAAACTCATCCACTTTGCTTGCAGTGCGGTTGTGGACGGCAATCGGGAAGCCGTTACGCGCAACGTTTCGCGCGAGGTTCTGACCCATGACCGCAAGTCCGGTCAATCCGAAGTGTGGCAGCTGTGACAATAGAAACTCCTTAGGAGGGATGCTCAGACGCGAATCCCACACTCAGTAAGTATCACAGGCAGGCGGATGCCGCAAAAATCACGGCTTACCCGTGAAGCTCATTGGCTCAATATCCAAGATCACGATCTACGAGATTGGCGCACGGCTGACCTTCGGCGATTGCCGTCAGCTGCCGCATCACCAATGCCCCAAAGCGCTCCCAATAATCCGGATTTACACCACCGGTATGCGGGGTGATGATGGTGTTTCGTGCGGTCCACCATGGTGAATCTGGCGGGAGTGGCTCTTCCAAAAACACATCGACGCCGACGCCGGCAATCCAGCCGCGGTTGACTCCTTGGAGCACGTGACGTTCATCCCAGAGACCACCGCGCCCGATGTTGAAGACATACGTTGGGCGGCGGAGAATCTCGATTTCCTCTTCACCGAACAGCCACCGTGTGTGTGGTGTCAGTGGGAGAGCAAGCACAATCATGTCACTTGCGAGGATGAGGTCGTGGTACTGGAGATGTGAGAGGACGTAGTCAAAGTGCGGCGTGGGCTTCTCCGGGTCCCGCCGGGTTCCAACGGTTCGCATCCCAAATGACTGACACCTTCGAGCAATCGCCTGTCCAATCTGCCCAGCGCCGACAACCCCGACTGTTTTGCCTTCAAGTGTAAAGAGCTTATCTGCCTGTTCGCGGCGGCTCCATGTTGCCGCACGCTGCGCATCAACTGAAAGATGAATTCCGCGCGCAAAGGAAAGCATCATCGCGAGGACATGCTCAGAACACGATGCCGCATGAATACCGCTTCCCGTGCTGATCATCACTTCACGGCCATCCGGGTTGGTAAACAGCTCTGGATACAGCTTGCCATCCACGCCAGCTGACCAGAACTGAACGAGCTTTAAGTTGGGCATCCGGTCGCGTAATGTCGCAGGAAGTGCGGCGCAGAGCACAATTTCTGTTTGCTCAAGAACATCTTGAGGAACCGCTACCTCGGAATACGCGTGCAGAGTAAACATCCCGTTAAAACTGACGACAATATCGTGCAGCTG
>CAIWTR010000748.1 GCA_903915615.1 uncultured Armatimonadota bacterium | reverse complement strand
TAATGCACTCCGGTGCCATCACCGCCGAAGAATACGAGCTCAAAAAAGCCGAGCTCCTCGCACGCATTTAGCGAAGTGAATTCCGAGCTGCTGCGACGGGACTGGCAACCTGAACGCAAACAACCCGCTGCAGCCTACATTCACATCCCGTTTTGTGCGAAGAAATGCGGCTACTGCGATTTCAATGCCTATTCGGGCTACAAGGATGGCACGAAGCAACGCTACGTCGATGCCATTTGCCATGAAATCATCACCCGGGGAGCCGGCGCAAACCCTCTGACGTCCATCTTCTTTGGTGGAGGCACACCGACACAGCTACCGACATCCGCGCTGGTCAAAATCATACAGACCCTTCGCGAGACGCTTGGTATCACGCCGGATGCTGAAGTGACGATAGAAGCCAATCCCAATGATGTGCTCCTGCATGACTGGAACCTTCTTCGGGATGCCGGTGTTAACCGGGTTTCGTTTGGCGTGCAGTCATTCAATCCATCTGTGTTGCGGATGATAGACCGGACGCATGCTCCGGAAGATGCTGCGACGGCGCTCGAAACCGTCCGTACCGCTGGCATCCACAACCTCTCGATCGATCTGATGTTCGGTCTGCCACGTCAAACACTCGCTGACTGGCGACGGACACTTGAACACGCATTTGCATTGGATGTCCCTCATCTGTCGATCTATGGCCTCATTCTTGAAGAGAAGACGCCGTTCTGGGGGCGGCTGCAGCGTGGCCGGATGGCATTACCTGGCGATGTGGCGCAAGCGGCGATGCTTGAGCTTGCGATGGACCTTACCCTAATTGCTGGCTACGACCGCTATGAGCTGAGTAACTACGCAAAGCATGGATTGCAAAGTCGCCATAACCGGGTTTATTGGATGAATGATTCCTACTGGGGCTTTGGTGCGGGGGCTGTTGGCTATGACAATATAGACCGCACGACCAATGTGATGCGCCCAAGCCGCTACATTGATGCGATGCTTTCCGACCAGCCACTTGCGTTTGAAAACACAGAGACGCCCGACCTTGCCGGGAGTATTGGCGAAACGCTGATGCTCGGATTGCGCCTTCCGGAAGGCGTTCAGCTCACCGATGTGTCCAATCGCTACCGTTTGGATATTCGTGAACTCTTTGCAAGTGAGCTCATAGCCGGCGTCGATGCCGGGCTGTTGGAAGTGGCGGGGGATGCGGTGCGCCTGACGCGCCACGGGACGATGTTTGCAAACGACGCGATGATGCTCTTTATCGCTTAGTAGTGATGATGCCGCCTTCGCGTCCGCGCCGATGTTCGATTTCCATTTGGTGGAGCTGCTCTTCGTGAAAGGGCTCTGTATGGATCACAACTTCTGTGTTCGGAAGGACCTTTCGGATCTCATCTTCGAGCTCTTCCGTGATCTGATGCGCCGCGCGTAGCGAGAGGTCATCATCCACTTGGATGTGCACATCCACATGGCGGTCAGCGCCACTCTTGCGCGTCCGAAGCTTATGAAAGCCTAGGACACGCTCATCTTCATTGAAAATGCGCTCGATCCGGACAATCTCGTCATCCGGTAAACGGCCATCCAATAAAAAGTCCACTGCACCACGCCCGATATGCCACGCGGCATTCAGGACCATTAAGGAAACCGCGAAACCAATAATCGCATCGATGCGGTTGTAGCCCGTGAGCTTTGTCGCAACCAGACCCGCGAGGACGCCCATCGATGTCCAGACATCCACCATAAGGTGTTTGGCATCCGCTGCGAGGGCAGGCGAATCCGATTTGCGCGCGACGCTGCTTAGGTGCGTGGCGACGGTGAAGTTGGCCGATGCGCTGGCGATCATGATTCCGATGCCGAGCACACCAACATGGATGTTAGGTTCATCGCCAAGGAGACTGCGCGTTGCTTCGACGGCAATCGCGATGGCCGCTGCACCGATGATAGTGGCTTCGGCAAGCCCTGAGAGGCTTTCAATTTTGCCATGTCCGTAGGGATGGTCATCATCCGCAGGCACCGTGGCCTTCCGAATCGCGACAAAGGCAACCAAACTCGCAACAACATCGGTGGCGCTGTGAACCGCCTCACCCTTGATCGAAACGCTGTGGGTTAGGAGTCCGATGACAGCTTTTGTGATGACCAGAGAGACACCAACACCGATGGACAACCGTGCGGCATCGATCTTGGTGCGTTCGAGATGGGTCATGCGGATTGACATTTTAGCGCTATAAAGCAAATGACGCGATTAGTTAACATTTATGGGTGTAATTAATTATTTGTGTGACGTATGTTAAATCATGCAACGTCGTGCCTTTACGCTCATCGAGCTCCTCGTCGTCATTGCCATCATCGCGATACTTGCAGCCATCCTATTTCCTGTCTTCGCACAGGCACGTGAAAAAGCCCGTGCGGCCAGCTGTATGTCAAACATGCGCCAGCTTGGGCTTGGTTTGCAGATGTACTTCAGCGACTACGATGACACGATTTTCTTCTTTGGTCACAATGTTGACCGTAGCCGTGTAAATCCGGCGGCGGCTCTCGGCGCAAATGCATCCAACCGCTGGTGGAATCAAATTCTTCCATATACTGCGAACGACAAAGCGCTGTTGATCTGTCCATCAGACAGCGGTAAGAAACCAAATGGCGCAGATGGCAAGCCACGTTCCTACGTTGCAAACCGCGCTGCGGAAAGCCTTACACTCGCGCAAGTCGAACGCCCAGCCGACATCGTGGTCGTGACCGAAAAGGGTGTTCCATTCGATGACTCCTGGTTTGAGCCACCAAAAAACCTCTACAACAAACCGGGCTTTGGCGAACCTGTCCTCGCGTTGACACGGCATACAGGTGGCGTAAATGCGACATTTTTTGATGGCCATGCAAAGTGGATGTCAAAGGGGCAGGTGGTCTCAGAGCCGTGTGGTTTGCCTTGGTCCGGGGTTGACCTGATGCGACAGTACCCATTGCCGCTGCCCGATCCGGGTAGGACGCCCTGGCATCAAAACTGCCAAAACTAGGTAATGATCTAGTCCGTTAGAGTAAAACACCGCCAAGGTTTATCCCCTGGCGGTGTTTCGTTTCATCAGGCTTCTTTACTGAGTGCAGGCGGAGTCATCGGGGCCGCATCGATTTCTGGCCAGCCATGGTCGCTGCCGCGGTGCTGTTCCCACGCATATGCGGCGCGCAGCGCTGCATCCTCACGCCAAAGGTTGCCCGTGAACTCAATCATAATGGGCATCCCCTTATCCGACATCCCGCAGCGAGTGATCACCGTCGGGTGCCCCGTGAGGTTAGTCCAGGTAATGTTTGGCATCGAAAGACCCGGGGTGATGTAGACATCGATGCCACGGAGCGCCACATCCATGCGATCCTGCAGCTGGGAGCGCAGCTGCATCGCGGTTATATAGTCCGCCGCCGGTATCAAACTCCCAATCCTAAATGTATTCGGCCAGTTCCAGTCATCCTGTTGGACAAGCTTAGGGAGACGGCCATCGGAGATCAGGTCACTGAATGCTGCCGCGCCTTCCGCGCCGATAATGATGTCCGGTAGGGCCGCAAAGCCCGGTTCGCTGGCTGGGATGGTCAC
>CAIWTR010000747.1 GCA_903915615.1 uncultured Armatimonadota bacterium | reverse complement strand
GGTGGAAGGTCTCCGCGCTCGATTTGCGCCAGCTGCTGCGCAAAAGCAGGGACAACAAACTGAGTCGTCTGGAGTGGTCCGGTGTGGTTGAAGGAGCGGGAGACAACGATTTTCAGTTTTTCCGATGCCATTTCCCGCGCTGCATCCTCCATGGATGCCTTGCTGATGGCATATGCGCCGCTTGGGTTACAGGGAAAGTCTTCATCCGCGCCGGGCGCTGCGGGTGTCGTTCCGTAGACATAGCCACTCGATGCCAAAACGGCCGTCACCGGGTGCGACAGGCCTGCCAGTGCACAAAGGAGCGCCTCTGTTCCGATTGCGTTGATTTTCGCGATACCTGCGGCATCCGTGCCCGCGCCGCTTGCGTAACCCGCGAGATGAACAACGTGAGTCGGACGCACGGTGTCTACAACATCGTTTATGGATTGCTGGCTGGACAGGTCCAGCGGCAACGCAACGTAGCCATCCACGCTGGTCCGCGGTGGATCGCTCGGTCCGCTGGTGCCAATAAGCACAGCATCCGAATAAGCACGTTGCAGTGCAGGCAGGAGGTGCCGGCCGACGAATCCGCTGGCACCCGTAACCAATACCTTCATCGTTTGCTGCTTATTTGCGGGCAGACAAGCGGTCCATGTCAGCATCGACCATCATGTTGACCAATGTCTGGAACGATGTCTCTGGAACCCATCCGAGGACTTTATTTGCCTTGGCAGGCTGTCCGATGAGCAGATCGACTTCCGCAGGCCGGATAAAGCGCGGGTCGATAACGACATACTTTTCCCAGTCCAGTCCAACGCGATCGAATGCCAGCTGGACGAGTTCCTTGACGGTATGCGTCTCACCGGTTGCGACCACATAGTCATCCGGGGTGTCCTGCTGCAACATCAGCCACATGGCCTTCACATAGTCGCCGGCAAATCCCCAGTCACGCTGCGAATCAAGGTTGCCCATGCGCAGCTCGGTCGCAAGTCCCAGCTTGATGCGCGAAACGCCATCGGTGACCTTACGGGTTACGAACTCAAGCCCGCGGCGTGGGGACTCATGGTTGAAGAGAATGCCACTGGATGCATGCAGGTTGTAGGACTCACGGTAGTTGACGGTGATGTAGTGTCCGTAGACCTTAGCAACACCGTACGGCGAGCGTGGGTAGAAAGGCGTGTCTTCCGATTGCGGAACTTCGAGAACCTTGCCGTACATCTCGCTTGAACTCGCCTGATAAAAGCGAATTTCCGGGTTTACAGCACGCATCGCTTCGAGGACTTTCGTCACACCGATGGCGGTGAACTCAGCGGTCAGGACGGGCTGTGCCCATGATGTCGGTACAAAGGACTGTGCGGCCAGATTGTAGAGCTCGGTTGGGTTACTTTCGCGGATGGCCTGTACCAGCGATGACTGGTCAAGGAGGTCGGCTTGGAGAAGGGTGATTTGGCCACGCAGGTGTTCGATACGTTCGTAGTTCTCGGTGGATGCACGGCGAACAACACCGTAAACATCATAGCCTTCGGAGAGCAAAAGCTCTGCGAGATAGGAACCATCTTGCCCTGTGATACCGGTAATGAGTGCGCGTTTAGCCAACGTGGAT
Organism: uncultured Armatimonadota bacterium; assembly: GCA_903915615.1. GTDB lineage: Bacteria > Armatimonadota > Armatimonadia > Armatimonadales > Armatimonadaceae > CAIRTT01. The sequence goes on along the minus strand of CAIWTR010000747.1, from coordinate 7 downwards.
TCTCCCT
>CAIWTR010000746.1 GCA_903915615.1 uncultured Armatimonadota bacterium | reverse complement strand
TGCCGGCTGCCTGCTGGGTGGTCACTGGATGCGCGTATCAATGGCGCGTGGGTTCCGGTGAAGGCGCGGGATCCATTTGGAACGGATGGCGATAAGTACGTCCATGTGCGCTTTGATGCGGTCACGACCGATGCGCTGCGGTTGAACATTCAGGCGCAAAAGGGCTGGGCCGGCGGAGTGCACGAGTGGCGTGTGTACCGCCCGGATGGCAGCGAGCTCATCTAATGCGACGACTATTTCCATTGTTTGGACTGTTGTGGGCTGCTAGCGCAGCCCACGCGGATGTCCGTCTCCACCCCCTCTTTGCTGACCATGCCGTACTTCAGCGCGACAGGGACATTAAGGTCTTTGGCTGGGCGGACAGCGGCGAGAAAGTCACTGTGTCGCTTGGGTCAGCGATGGTTTCGACCACCACTCCGGCATCCGGGAAGTGGCAGCTCACACTCCCAAAGCGCAGTGCATCCACAACGCCATCAAGTCTGGTCGTGCAGGGCAAAAACCGAGTCGAGCGTACCGACATCCTGATCGGGGATGTTTGGCTTTGCTCAGGCCAGTCGAATATGGAGTGGGGTCTTGGGGGCTGCGATGACCCGGAGGCGATTCGTTCATCGGCGAACCCACTGATACGTCATTTTGGCGTCGAAATGCTCTTTGCCCGCGACCCGCAGGAAACCGTAAAAGGCAGCTGGGCGGTGGCAGGTCCATCGACAAGTGGTGGCTTTACCGCCGTTGGCTACTACTTTGCGCGCAAAGTTGTCAAGGAAACCGGTGTTCCGGTGGGGCTTTTACGCTCGAGTGTTGGCGGGACGAATATCGAGTGCTGGATGCGTCAGGAGACGTTGCTGGATACGCCTGCGCTAAAGCCATTCGCGGACCGGATGCGGACAAGCCTTGCGCAGTACCAAGTCGATCTTCGGGCGTGGCACAAGGCTGTGGATGCGTGGGTCAAAGCAGAGGCAAAGCGGGTTGCGGGTGGACTGGATGTCAGCTTCCCTCCTGAACAGCCACGGTTCCCATTTGGTGAACAGGCATTTAATCCGCGGTGTGTGACGCTGCATAACGGGATGATTGCTCCTCTGGGGAACTTTCAGGTTGCGGGTGTGCTTTGGTACCAAGGCGAGAACAATGCCGGGAATGCTTTCGAAGGCAACCAGTACATCGAGAAGCAACGCGCGATGATCACCGATTGGCGGACTTGGTTTGGTACTCCGAATATGCCTTTTTATTCGGTGCAGCTGGCTGGCTGGCAGGCGATGAGCAAAGACCCTGCGGGCGGGGATGGCTGGTCGGAGTTCCGGGATGCCCAGCGGCGCTCCCTTGCGATTCCATTTACAGGGATGGCGAGTGCGGTGGATGTTGGAGATATTGACGATATCCATCCAAAGAACAAGCTAGATGTCGGCGAGCGGATGGCGCTCTGGGCGCTGCGTGATGTTCATGGCCGCAAAGACACCGTGGTCAGTGGCCCGTTATTGAAGGGTGTCCAAGCGGGCGCGCCGGGAAAGCCAGGGACATTGGTTGTGGCGTTTGACCACGTCGGGGGCGGTTTGATGGCTGGGAAAATGGCGGGCCGTGGCAAGTTTGAAGCCACTCCAAACATTCCAATTGGTGGGTTTGCCATCGCTGGGGATGACAAGGTCTGGCACCGTGCGACAGCGGCTGTGGATGGCGACCGGATTGTTTTGTCGGCACCGGGTGTTGTAGCGCCAATGTTTGTGCGCTACGGGTACAGGATGAATCCTCTGGATGCCAACCTCTATAACAAGGCGGGTCTTCCGGCGAGTCCATTTAGGACCGATCCGCAGTAGTCAACGAGGTTGCCGGTGTCCTCAGGGTTGGTTTGCGGTAACAACTCTTGGGATACCGGCAAGGTCAGAGTGGATTTTGATGTTGGTCAGGCCTGCGGCGGCGAACATATCGGCGATGGCGCCTGCCTGGGTGTGACCGCATTCGACGGCGAGGAGGCCGCGGGGGCGGAGACGGGTTAGCGCGAGCGCAGCGATGCGCGGATAGAGCGCATAGCCGGCATCCGGTGCATAAAGCGCAAGCTCAGGCTCCCAGTCACGGACTTCGATTGCAAGTGTTTCGATGTCATCCGGGTCGATGTAAGGCGGGTTTGCCGTAAGCACATCAAAAGTTTCTGCAGGATCGATGTCAGAGTCGAGGTCCCCCACGATGAGCTGACATCGCTCAAAGACTCTGTTTAGCTCGGCGTTTTGCCATGCGATTGCGATGGCATCCGGTGAGAGGTCTGTGAGAACAGCAGTTGTGGCTGGGTGGTTTGCAAGGATGGCGATTCCGACGCAGCCCGAGCCCGTGCACAGGTCAAGAATGCTTGGATTTTCGGATGGGCACTGCTGAACGTGTGCAAGTGCCAGCTCAACGAGGAGCTCTGTTTCGGGGCGAGGGATAAGGACATCTGGGGTGACCATAAACCGCATCCCGTAAAACCAGCGCTCTCCGAGGATATAGGCGAGTGGCTCCCGGGTTGCCCGGCGGGCGATACGTGCATCGATACGTCTTGTATCCGCTGCTGACAGATTTCCACTGTGGAGGAGGAGCTGCGTCGGCGTTTTCCCGAGTGTTTCCAGGATGATTTGCCGGACCTCCACACTGGCATCGTGACTTGAGATGCCGGCCGCTGTCAGCTGGCTCACCCAACCGACAGTGGCTGTCTGCAGGAATGTGCTCAGCTTGCGGCGACCTTCAGCTGTTCGACCATCGCTTTGAACTGATCCGCATCTTCAAACTGGTGATAGACGCTGGCGAAGCGGATGAACGCAACGGCATCAAGCTTGCTGAGTGCCAGCATGATGGCCTCACCGATCAAGTGGCTTTGCACTTCCCTGTCGCCGCGTGCCATGAGATCACGCTCAACGCAGTCAATCAAGTCGGATATCGCCGACATCGCGACGACGCGCTTGTTACACGCG
>CAIWTR010000745.1 GCA_903915615.1 uncultured Armatimonadota bacterium | reverse complement strand
TCCGCACCGGCATCCTTCCCGGCATCCCTCCAGTACCTTGCACCTTATGCAGGCGCTGCGATGGCCGAGTACTTCATGGAAACCGGACGCCATGCACTGATCATCTTTGATGACCTTTCAAAGCAGGCAGTTGCATACCGCCAAGTTTCCCTCCTCCTTCGACGCCCACCAGGACGCGAAGCGTATCCCGGCGACGTCTTTTATCTCCACTCCCGCCTCCTGGAGCGTGCTGCTAAGAAGCGTGAGGACTACCTCATCGTTGCTAAGGGCGCACCTGCAGACACTATGACCAGCGTGGATGGAAACGTCTACGAAGGTGAAGCTGGACCAAAGGCTGCAAAGAAGGCTCTCGAAGCGCTTCCAAACGCAGCTGACTTGGAAGTTCGTAAGCATCCACACTCCGGTGGATCGCTGACCGCACTCCCAATCATCGAGACACAGGCTGGTGACGTTTCCGCGTATATCCCAACGAACGTCATTTCCATCACCGATGGACAGATCTTCCTCGAGTCTGACCTCTTCAACGCAGGTATCCGTCCTGCTATCAACGTGGGTATCTCGGTATCCCGTGTTGGTGGTAATGCACAGATCAAGGCTATGAAGAAGGTCGCCGGACGCATCAAGCTGGAGCTTGCTCAGTACCGTGAGGTACAGGCATTCGCCCAGTTCGCATCCGACCTCGACAAGTCGACCCAACAGCAGCTGTCCCGTGGACAGCGCCTGACCGAGCTTCTTAAGCAAAATCAGTACGCACCATTCCAGGTAGAAGACCAGATTATTTCGATCTACGCAGCAACCCAGGGCTTCCTGGATGACCTGCCTGTCGATCAAGTCCGGGCCTTCGAAAAGGGCTTGCTTGCACACGTGCATGACAAGTACCCTGAAGTTCCTGTCGTGATTGCACAGTCCAAGGACTTCTCGGATGACACAGCTGCAACCCTAAAGGCTGCGATTGTAGAGTTCAAGGCTAGCTTTGTGAAGTAGGCTTCAGCCACAACCAATATAAAGCCGCTCTTCAGAAATGGAGGGCGGCTTTTTCTTTGCTTGTCATTTTGGTGGGTCTCGTGGTTCTCTTACGACTCACCCGCAACCCTAAAGCCTGCGATTGTAGAGATCAAGGCAAGCTTTGTGAAGTAGGCTTCAGCCACAACGAACCTAAAGCCGCTCTCCAGAAATGGAAGGCGGCTTTTTTCTTTGCTGGGCAGCGGTTAGCCACGTCGTTCTCTTAGGACTCAGTGGCAAGTCAATAGGCAAGGTTCAAGAAGCATAACGATGATGCCGCTCTCCATACGTGGAGGGCGGTCTCTCATTTGTGGTGAGCATCGCCATCAACAACGATTCAAAAGTGACTACATCCACCCTCGGTGTAGCTCATCCAATGGAAGCCTGTCTATCAGCACTAGACACCACTATCCGTTTATTCGGCAGCTGATTGCAGTTGACAGTCACTGATTCATACATACGTTGGGCTGACGTAACAAAAAGCCCCCACTGGTTCACACCAGTAGGGGCTTGTCTTGGACGTTAGTCCCGTTAGGACTACTTCTTGGCCTTAGGGATCAAGACGGTGTCGATGACGTGGATTACGCCATTGCTTGCTTCGATGTCAGTCTTGACAACGTTCGAGTCGTTGACTTTGACGCCCTTCTTGGTGCCGATCTTGACTTCTGCGCCGTTTACTGTCTTGACCTTGGTGCCATCCTTGAGCTTTACAACGTCAGCAGCCATTACCTTGCCTGCAACAACGTGGTATGTCAAGATCGCCGTGAGGGCCTTCTTGTCCTTGAGCAGCGCTTCTAGGGTTGCCTTTGGAAGCTTTGCAAATGCAGCATTTGTTGGTGCAAAAACGGTGAATGGGCCTTCACCTTGAAGGGTCTCAACAAGTCCAGCAGCCTTGACTGCAGTGACGAGGGTCGAGAAGTCCTTGTTTCCAGCAGCGATTCCAACAATATCTTCTGCCTTGGCAGCCGTCGAAGAAACTGCGAGCAACAAGCCAGCGATTACAGCGGTATACAATTTCATAGTTTTCATCATCCTGTTTCCAACATCATTGCGGTGCAACACCGTCACACCTCATACAACCCCCGTACGCCGTATAACGTTCCAAGTATTTTGTCCGTGAGATAAGATGTGCTTGCTATGAGTAATGTGGACCTCGATTGCAAAGGGCTAAACTGCCCAATGCCCATCGTCAAGATTTCCCGCGCGATGAAAGAGCTGCAAACGGGTGTTACCCTCACAGTAACGGCATCGGATCCATCGTTTAAGGCAGATGTCGAAGCCTGGGTTCGAAAAATGAACCAAAAGCTGACATCTTTCACCGACACTGCTGGCATCCAGACAGCCGTGATTGAAAAAATTAGCTGACATGGGCGATAACATCACCATTTCGCAGTCCGAGCTCATCGCTCTCGTCAACCAGCTCGTTGACCAAAAGGTCAATGCGCGCCTCGCGGATGTCGAAGCGTCCCTCAAGTCCATCCAGGGAACTGTTGGCACACTGTCCGAAAACTGCCCAGAAGACCGTGCAACACTCGTCGTCTTCAGTGGGGAAATGGACACACTCTTTGCAGCATTCACAATCGCTGTCGGTGCAGCATCGATGGGGATGGAAGTCTCGATGTTCTTTACCTTCTGGGGACTCACCGCTCTGCGTAAAGACAAGACCTTTTCTGGAAAAGCTGTCGGAGAGAAGATGGTCGCGATGATGCTGCCGAATGGTCCGCACGCTGTACCGACCAGCCGGATGAATATGGCTGGCATGGGACCGCTCTTCTTCAAGTACCTGATGGCACAGCGGAACATCGAATCCCTTCCGAACATGATCGCGCTCGCTCAAGAGCTGGGCATCAAAATGGTTGCCTGCGAAATGTCGATGGGAGTGATGGGCGTCACCCGCGCTGAGCTCCTCGATGACATCGATTACGGTGGCGTTGCGACCTACCTCGGGGATGCTGCCAAGTCCAAAATCACGCTCTTCGTTTAGGAACATTCCCACTCCATGGATGAATCATCAACAGCACAGGAACCCGACCTCCAAATCATCATTTCAAGTGGCACCGCAAATGTCCACCAAGTTGTCCTCGGCTTTTCCGCTGCACTCGCCGCTGCACAAATGGGCACGCAAGTGACGGTGGTCTTCTCGATGCTTGGAGCGCACTGGGCAAGCGATACCGTTGGACATGACAATCCAGTGCCCGGGTTTCCATCCATCGCCGAGCTCAAAGAGCTCCTGACAGAGTCCAGCGTAACCCTTGAAGCGTGCAGCACGTGCATCGAAAACTACTGCCCCGTCCCACTCGGCACGGATGGCAAACGCATCCTGCCAGCGCAGATCACCCGAGTTGGCCTCGGGCTCATCGCGAGCCGGATGGCATCTGTGAACACAGTGGTCTTTTAACCCCAATGTCTGAACTCCGGGACAACGAAACCCTTCAAGCAGAACTCGAAGCCCTCCGTGCTGAAAATGGTGAGCTGCAAAAACAAGTCGAGTCACTCGCAGATGCCAACGTCTATGCGGCGATGCTGGTTGCCGAGCTCGAGGAAGCCCGTGAACGCGAAGACAGCCTCGTCAAACGCGGCGAAGAACTCGACCTCCAGCGCCGCCTCGATAGCATCCTGCAGGAGGAACGTCGGGAAGATGTCCTCTGGCAGCGGGTTGCCGCGGAGCTTGAAGCAACCGATGGCCTGGCGCTTGCAAGTGCCATCCAAATCCGAACGACCGAGAACGACACTCCTCCAACTGAGAACCCGAGTAGCCCGGTGGATTCAATTCTAGGTGAGACCAGCGGATTTCAAATCATCTCCATCCCGGTAATCACCTCTGGACGAACGATTGGTGCGCTTCTCCTATCTATCAACGCAACGGAAACACAGTGGGCCGGGCGTTGGATGTCATTTCTGACATCCGTAGGCAGCCAGATCGGCATGGCCCTGCAACGCCTCCGGGCAGAACATGACAATGAGCGGATGAATGCTGAGCTCATCACGGCACGGGATGAAGCCCTCGAGGCCAGTCGAACCAAAACCGCCTTCCTCGCGAACATGAGCCATGAGCTGCGAACCCCGATGAACGCCATCATCGGCTATAGCGAAATGCTGATCGAAGAGGCGGCTGACCTAAAACCTGAAGACTTTGTGCCAGACCTCGAAAAAGTCCGTACAGCAGGTAAACATCTCCTAGCCCTCATTAACGACATCCTCGATCTCTCCAAAATCGAAGCCGGCAAAATGACGCTCTTCATGGAGTCGTTCTCAATCCGTAGTACCATTGATGATGTCATCGCGATGATTCAGCCACTCATCAGCCGTAACAACAACACACTGGTGGTGACGTGCCCGGACGGTATTGGGATGATGATCGCCGATGTTGTAAAGGTTCGACAGACCCTCTTCAACCTGCTGAGTAATGCGTGTAAGTTTACGGATGGTGGTGAAATCCGTCTCGAGATATCGACGACCGTTCGTAGTGGTGTAGAGCAGATTGTGATGGCGGTGTCGGATAGCGGAATCGGGATGACGCAAGATCAGCTAGGCCGCCTCTTCCAGGCCTTTGTGCAGGCTGATTCATCCACGACGCGTAAGTACGGCGGAACCGGTCTCGGACTGACCATCTCGCGTAAATTTTGCCAGATGATGGGCGGAGACATCCGGGTAGCCAGCCAGCTTGGAGAAGGCAGCACCTTTACGATCGAGCTACCGCGTATTGTGCAATGCGATGCGGATGGCACTCCTTCGATGATTTCTTTGTCTTCACCTGCCGAAGGCATCGCACATCAGGCAGGCATCCAGGCTGCTCGTGGGACGATTCTGGCCATCGATGACAATATCGAAGCCCTGGATCTTATCCAGCGTTCCCTTAGTCGGGATGGCTACCGCGTCGTGACTTGTAGCAGTGGGGAAGCAGGCATCGCACTTGCCCGGACCGTAAAGCCGGATGTCATCACACTTGATGTGATGATGCCTCAGATGAATGGCTGGCAGGTTCTAGCGGCGCTGAAAGCTGACACCGTTCTCGCAGAGATTCCTGTTGTCATGCTCTCTGTTGTGGAAAACAAGGAAATCGGGATGGCGCTTGGAGCGACAGATTGTCTCACCAAGCCTATCGATTGGAACCGCCTCGACACACTCCTGGAACGCCTCACGGAATGCGAGACGCCTGCACCGATTCTGGTCGTCGAAGATGACACAGCAAGCAGCGAGCTTGTTCGTCGCCTGCTTGAGCGGGATGGCTGGACTGTCGATGTGGCCGCAAACGGCGAAGCTGCCCTCCAGCAAGTCCGTCAGCGTCGCCCGGCGCTGGTGGTTCTAGACTTGATGATGCCGGTGATGGACGGATTTACCTTCGCTGATCAGCTACGGGCTGAGCCAGGCTGTGAC
>CAIWTR010000744.1 GCA_903915615.1 uncultured Armatimonadota bacterium | reverse complement strand
GATGCTCACCGGTGTGATATCAACGCGCCAGACAAAGGCTGCGCCGCTTCTAGCAACGGGTCTCGTGGTTGTGACGCTTGTCTACTACGGCCTCAACTTTGCGTTCTTTGACTTCCCGTGGCCCTGGCTTGCACCGACTGGCCGTTCCCACAGCGCGTTGTTGTTTACAATTGACAGTGTTATTTTACTTACGTGTGCACTATGGGTGTCTGGTAAGCGAAAGCGCCCAGAAGAACCATTAACGTAGGAGGCTATAGGATGATTTTGACACCGCTTTTACCTTACATCGTGACCTTTGTTGCTCCAATCGGACTGGTTACCATTCAGCAGACACGTACCATTACGGCGCAACCGACCGAGTCACGCGTTTACAAAAACGATCTAAAGGCGCATTTTTTCTTCCCGAAGGGCTGGAAAGCATCCGATAAGCGTCCCGCAATTGTTCTCTTTCATGGAGGCGGTTGGACCGGGGGAAATCCGGGGACGCTTTATAGCCAAGCTGCCGCTGCTGCATCCAGGGGGATGGTCGGTGTCAGTGTGCAGTACCGCCTTGCAAAACCGGGGATGGCGCCGGAAGAAGCGGTCATGGATGCCCGATCGGCGATCCGCTATGTTAGAGCAAACGCGGGTGTGTTGGGGATTGACCCGACACGGATTGCGGCTGGCGGAGGTTCTGCAGGTGGGCATTTGGCAGCGCACTGTGGCTTGGTGGATGCGTTGAATGACCCAGCGGATGACAAACTGGTCTCCTGTATTCCGAATGCGCTTGTCTTGTTCAACCCCGTCTATGCGAATGGTCCCGGCGAGTATGGAGCCGACCGCATCGGTGCCCGGTTCAAGGAATTTTCACCCGCCGACAACATCCGAAGTGGATGTCCTCCGACATTGGTGATGCTGGGTGAGAAGGACGCATTGATTTCCGTGGAGACTGCGGAGAAGTTCCGTGATGCCCAAAAGGCTGTCGGTATCCGTTCCGAGCTGACGGTTTACAAGGGTCAGGCCCACGGGTTTTACAACCGAGAGCCGTATCGTCAGCTAACGACATCCGCGATGTTGACATTTATTGAGTCCATCGGCTGGCTGCGTAAAACGGATCCTGCTTTGTTGCCAATTTTGGAGACGCCTGGCTTGCCACGGGTGCTTGTGATTGGCGATTCGATTTCGATGGGTTATACATTGCCGCTACGTAAGCTGTTGGATGGCAAAGCGAATGTTGTGCACCCGCCGGTCAACTGTTCGAGCACATCATTTGGTTTGAAGGAGCTTGACAGCTGGCTTGGCGCAAAGCCATGGGATGTTATTCATGTCAACTTTGGCCTGCATGATTTGAAGTATCTCAATGCGGAAGGCCAGCTGGTGTCTCCTGAAAAAGGGACTCTGATTGCGGATCCTGCCATTTATGAGGCCAATTTACGCTTGTTAGTTCAGCGCCTGAAGGCGACGAAGGCGAAGATTGTTTGGGGGATGACAACGCCTGTGCCATCGGGTGCAACCGGGCGTGTCGCTGGCTCTGATACGGTCTACAACGCGGTTGCCCGAAAGGTGATGACAGAGCTGGACATCCCGATCAATGACCTCCATGCTGTTATAACGAGTGCGCCCACCGGTCTGCAGCAGCCGCGTAATGTTCACTTCACGCCTGCCGGCTACGATGCGCTGGCCGCTGCGGTTCAGAAAGTGGTGCTTCCGCTGCTTCCGGTCGGGAGGTAGGTGCTGGGGCGGCGCACGACCAGCCGAACCGCAACGCTGAGCGTGACGCGGTAAGAACAGCGGAGGTCGCAGTCAGGCTGGGGAAACCTCGGCTGACTCCGATGGCTAAGCAGTTACAGAGAAGCCCCCCGGGAAACCGGGGGGCTTTTTGTTGTGTGGCAGGCAAGCTATTTCTCCTAACTAGCAAATGTACTTGGTTTCACCATTGCGTCTTCTGGAAACCTTGAAATAAGCAGGAGTCTTGAGGGTGAGTGAATAAAGGTCACTCTGGAATTATTCACAGTATGGATGAGTTTGGGACGAAGACGATTTCGTTATGTGGATTGCATGACAAGAGTGATGCTAGAAGCTAAGTGAGATGACTGGTGTTGAAAGGTTACGGATGAAGCTAATGACTGTTGCCCAGAATGTAAATGCACGGAAGTGGTTCGTTCGGTTATTGACACTCGTTGCATTGCTGATCAGCATCACTTCAGTACCTGCGCTGGCCCAGAAGTTCAGCACTTACAAAATGTGGGGAAGTCCAGCATCAGGAAGCGGCAGTTACACGACGATTCACGACATTGACATAGCCCCGGATGGAACTGTTTGGATTGTAGATGTTGTTGGCTGCAAGGTTGTCCATTGGGACCGTGATGGAAATTTCCTTGGGTCCTTTGGTAAGCCGGGATCTCTTCTAGGGGAGTTTTCAAGCCCGACGGGACTAGCTATCGATCCACAAGGAAACATTGTTGTCGCGGATGCGGGCAATAACCGAATCCAAGTGTTTCAGCCTGATGGGACCTTTGTCCGTAGCTTTGGCGAACTCATTCTAAGTGGTGCATCTGCTAACATGCCTGTTGCTGTTGCACTTGATGGAACAATCTTTGTCGCCGATCCTGGCCATCAGCAGGTAGTTAGATTTAGTAGTACTGGTGTATTCGAAGCATCCTGGCAAAATGGTTTCAACTATTTCGGTGGAATTGCTACGGATGCATTTGGTCATGTTTACGTAAGCGATTTTTACAACGACAGGATTCAAAAGTTCAAGTTTGATGGCACGCATGTTACGAACATCACTGGTCAGAGATCTGCAGGCCTTCACGTAGACTTTGCTGGGCACTTGGTTGTCGCCGATCTAACGCGAAACGCCATTACCAGAATGTCCTTGGATGGAGAAATTTATTCAGTTCATTCTCCAACACTAGCCAACGGAGGTTTTAACGGACTTTGGGGAATAACCACAGATGAAGCTGGAAGAGTTTACACCGCAGATCTATATGACTTACTCGGTCGCACGATAAAGGTGTTTCAGCCCATTTATCCAAAGTATAGGCAAAAAACCACCTTTAGCGTTCCTGGTGGTTTCTT
>CAIWTR010000743.1 GCA_903915615.1 uncultured Armatimonadota bacterium | reverse complement strand
ATCGGCGCCCCTGTGGCGCAGTGCTCATCCCCAAATTCGCGAATCGCATCGGTGCCACTCATCGGCACATTACACAGACTTTGCTTTCCCGTAAATGTCCTAACGAGGCCTTGAATGTCACAGGGGATGCCACTCGGGTACGTTGGAAATGGCTCCAGCAGCGGGATGCCCATGAGCTCCCAGTGGCCGGCAACGGTGTCTTTACCCGCGTTTCGCTCCGTTAGACGCCCCCAAATGGATTTCGCATTCAGGCGCTCTGCAACGCCGAGCATTTGCGTGATGTTGCCAAATCCCAAGGCTTCCAGATTGGGCAGGTCGAGACCTCCGGCGGCAGATGCAACGTGACTAAGCGTGTTTGCAAGCGGGTCGGATGTCCCGTAACGGTCTGCATCCGGGGCAGCCCCAGCCCCACAGCCATCCAAAACAATCAGGAGGACGCGTCCCACGATCTCGCTACTTAGCCTTTTGGAAGAGGATGGCCTGACTCCCGATGACATGTGCTGCGAGAAAGCCTTCATTGGGCGTCTTGTTGACAAAGGGTTCCAAGCCATAGCCGATGGTTACTGTGCGTCCAGGTTGCACCGCTTTTGTGATGTCAACCGTCCAGGCATCGGCGATAGACCCAGGAGCCCATCCAGCACGCGAAAACTTCCATGTGCCGCCCTGCGGGCGAACCGGGTTTAGGTAGACATCCGTTTTCCACAGCAGGTCATACCAGTGGTTTTCACCAACCTCGATTCGCCGCCAGAGGGCATAAAACTCGCCCGCATTTCCCGTGTTTGGTGACATCCCGTGACCAGTGACCATTGTCCGCACTTTCACAGCCGCGGTTTTGGATGGCACATCGATTGTCTTCGGCGTGACGGCCTTTGCAAAGGGTTGCTTTGCGTAGCCAATCGGAAAGTTGCCATTCCAGAGGTTGATCACACGAACGGGTTGCAGTCCATCGGTGCGCTTGCCGGCATAAAAGTCAAACGCCGCGCTCACTGTCCAGCCCTCACCGTAGGTTTCACAAAACACTTCCAGCTCAGCATCCCCGGTGAACAGAGGCGTCAGGTCGCTGACATCTACAGCCCATTCCCATGCGCGGCGGTAAGGCGTGATGTAGCGAACGAGCTCGTAGGTCTGACCATCTTTGTGGTGGAGACGAATGGATGCAAACCTGTCCCAGGCATCGAGGCCGCGGGCCGTTGGCGCGAGCGTCAATGTCAGGATTGCACGTCCCGCTTTGCTCGCATCACTTGGGAACGCTACTTTTTGGCGAATGGCGTGGCGGGATGCATCGTTAACCACCTTGTCAATCGCCAGCACACGCATTGACTGGACCGGGGTGAATTTGCCGCTCTTGTTTATCTGAGAGAGTTCAACGCTGGCATTTCCGGCAACCTTTGGACTGGTTGAAACAGTCGCTCCGTGAACAAAGTAGTGGTCGTAAATTTTATGGCGTCCTGCAGTGATGGTCACTTCGGCACCACCAGGCACGTGGTCAATCTCCACGCTGATATGCACGCCGAACGGGTTCTGCAGGTCTTCATCACAGAGGCGATTTGCGATTTCACGGCCATTCCAATGGATGGAAATCTCGCGTTGTGGGCGATCATCGATGTTGCCTGCCGGGCCAAACCAAACCTCACGCATGCTCCCAACGGGGCGTGGGTTGTTTGTATCAATTCCGATACCAAACACCGATTTCGCATTTGGCTCTACCGGATCCGAAACGCTTGTCCCTGGCGTGCCGTGGATTACTCCGAAGCCATCACTTGTCGGACCAATCACAGCCGTCAGGTCATAGCGTATATGCTTAGGGAGCGTTTGTTCCGCCAGCGATACAGACAGCATGAATGGCAGTAACATCAGGAGGGCAAGAGCGCGCGAAAGCGTGGT
>CAIWTR010000742.1 GCA_903915615.1 uncultured Armatimonadota bacterium | reverse complement strand
TTCACAGCGATGGTCACTGCCCGGTCGGATTCGGTTTTGATCGCAATGCTTCCGGGGCGCTGAATGACGACGGTTCCCGTCGAAACCTCTTCTTTATCAGCAAGCGTCGCCCGCGTCATCAGCTGGCATCGGAAAGACTTCAATGCCTTATGGGCATCCGCCATTTGCGTCAATGCCCGCATCGACGCTTGGTCTATCGCCGGATTTTGTGAACCTTGCATGATGCCTACGATATCAGAAGCAGGGCTTATGCGGTTAGCGTCTGGTCGATGGCCGTTACGACAAAGTCGAGTTGGGCTTCCTGAACAACAAATGGTGGCGTGAGCTCAAGAACATCCCCATTACCCGCCGGCAATGTGATAATCCCCAGCTGTAACAGCGCATCACTGAGGGCGACTGCCGCACCGGGAGCGTCCATCTGGATGCCAAGCATCAACCCCTTGCCACGGATGTCGATGATTTTGCTAGCGTGCTTGATTGCTAGAACATCCAAATGGTTTCTAAGATACATTCCTAGTCGGGTGACCGTAGTCCTCGCATCCATCGCATCCAGCGCCTTCAGCGTCGCCGATGCCGCAGCACAGCCACCGGGATGCCCGAGAAATGTGGATGTATGTATGGACTCACCAGTTGAAACTGGCCAGCCTGACATTGCATCCCCGCTGCCAATACACGCCGAGATTGGCATCCCACCACCAAGAATCTTCCCACAGGCGATGATGTCCGGAGTGACTCCATGATGCCGATGAGCAAACACTTCACCTGTACGCCAAAAGCCCGTAAAGACTTCATCCACGATGAGGAGAGCACCCGTCATATCGCAGAGGGAGCGAAGGTTCATCAGCCACTCTGTGGAAATTTCCTGTACGCCACCACGACCCTGAATCACTTCGACCAAAACAGCAGCCGTGTCAGGTGGAAGCGTATGAACCGGTTCTCCATAGGGCAGGTGTGTGACAAAGTCCGCCAAATGGCGCTGAAAAGGCATCCGGAAATCTGCACGTGCCGTTGCGTTAAGCGCTCCAAGGTTCAAGCCATGGTAGCCGCCGGTAAATGCGACGATTCGATGTTTTCCCGTTCGCAAAATGGCTGTTTTAATAGCCGCTTCGACTGCATCCCCGCCGCTTGTACCCAGCAGGACTTTTGCATCCGCCAGCCCACTTAGCTGACACAGCTGCTCACAAAGCTCGAGCTTTGCAAGCGATGGATGCACATCTCCCATTCCATGCAGAAGACGGTTACTTTGTTCTGAAATAGCAGCTGTTACCGCTGTCGTTCCGTGGCCGAGAGCACTCACCCCAAACGCCGAAGTCATATCGAGGAGGCGGTTGCCATCGACATCCGTGATAAGGCACCCATCCCCGGATTCCCAGAAGATAGGGAAGGAATCATCCTCAGGGAGGAATGTCACATTGCGCGCTTCGACAGAGCGAAGCCGGGCAGCAAGTGCCCGGCTCTTTGGTCCCGGAAGGGGTGTTCTGATGTCCGGAAGCACTTGTGATTAGCCGTGCTTCAGGATGTCGATTACCTGCGGGTGGAGATGGCGGTTCGCCGCGACGAAGTCGCGTCCGTAGATGTCCTCTTCACCGGTCCACGTTGTCCCAAGCCCACCAGCTTCACGCAAAATGACAGGCATCGGTCCAACATCCCATGGGCTCTTGACTGGATCAAGCATGATATCTACACGGCCCGTCGCAACGAGAGCGTAGCCAAATGCATCCCCCCAGGTTCGCTGGAGATACGTCGCCTTGGACAGCTGCTCAAACGCATCTGAGCGTTGCTGCGAACGAACAATGGATGAACAGGTAACCACAGACTTTGA
>CAIWTR010000741.1 GCA_903915615.1 uncultured Armatimonadota bacterium | reverse complement strand
GCTGATGTCAAGCCGATCCGAGTCGACACCCGTGGTACGGGCAGCGCTCGTATTGATTCAGGAATTATCTAGTCATAGCGGCGGCATCGTAAGTTTCGGCGACCACCTGCCTCGATAACAAAACGGCTTATACTTACCATATGAGTCCAAATGGTCGTGACTACGATTACATCGTTATTGGCAGTGGAGCTGGCGGTGGCACATTTGCTGGCATCGCAGCGGTTACAGGTGCGAAAGTTCTGGTGATAGAGCGCGGACCACGTGCTGCCCAGCTGGAAAACGACCATTTAGTCAATCAGAGACTCAGCATCTATGGCCATAATGCCGGCCCTGACGCGACCCAGACTCGCATCGTCGATGGCCGTCGTGAGCTACCGTGGGCACCTGGCTTTCAGGCAAATGCAGCGATGCTTGGTGGTGGGACTCAGGTGTACGGTGCGCAGGCATGGCGATTCCATCCAAATGACTTCCGAATGGCGAGTCACTATGGAGTTCCAGAAGGCTCGAGTCTTGCAGATTGGCCTATCACATACAGTGAGATCGAACCGTGGTATGCCATCGCAGAACGGATGATC
Source organism: uncultured Armatimonadota bacterium (assembly GCA_903915615.1). Classification (GTDB taxonomy): domain Bacteria; phylum Armatimonadota; class Armatimonadia; order Armatimonadales; family Armatimonadaceae; genus CAIRTT01. Next base: position 2,663 of record CAIWTR010000741.1, on the reverse strand, counting down.
GGAGTTAGTGGCGATGCGGCAAGCATGGTCCATTTGCCGACTTATAAAGCCCAATATCCCATGCCGCCGATAAAAGCGGGTCAACCCGGAAAGATGCTAAGAGCTGGGGTTGAGTCTCTTGGCTGGAGATCGTGTACGGTGCCGCTTGCTATAAACTCAGTTCCGAACGATGGCCGACCAGCCTGCCATCAGTGTGAGGAGTGTGTCGGTTTCGTCTGTCCAACCGGTGCCAAGAATGGATCCCATAACACATGGCTTGCGCGTGGATTGGCATCTGGAAACCTTACCGTGTTGACCAACACTGTGGTTACAAAGATTCATCACTCAGGTGGCGATGTGAAAAGCGTGACCATCATCAACGAAGTTGATGGAGAGGTAGAACTTCTCTGTCACCAGCTGATCTGTGCGGCAGGTGCAATCGAGACAGCCCGACTATTGTTGTGTTCAGGGATGGACAATCCGAACATCGGACGGAATCTTCAGGGACATGTCTATACGGGTGTTACCGGGTTATTCAGTGATGTCATTCAGGATGGAATCGGTCCTGGTCCAACGATTGCTGTAACGGAATTCCTTCACGACAATGACGGCGTTGTCGGTGGTGGAATGCTCGCGGATGAGTTCGTGATGACGCCAATAACGTACTGGAAGCGCCATCGTCCACCGGGAATGGCATCTTATGGCGAGAGTGCGAAATCGTGGATGACCGGGAGCTATCGCAACGTGCTGGATATCAAGGGTCCAATTCAGGACATCCCATCCCCGGATTGCCGCGTAGAAGTCTCAACGACAGCAATCGATTCATACGGTATGCCTTTGGCAAGCCTTAGTGGTCATACACATCCTGAATCGATACGAGCAAGTCGCTTCATGTACGAGACGGCACGCGTGCTCATGGAAGCCTGTGGGGCGATCGATGTTTGGGGTACACCGCAACGAGGACCGGTTCGATCGGCCGGTCAGCATCAGGCTGGGACATGCAGAATGTCAATCTCTGAAAAGATCGGAGTCGTCGATCAAAATCAACGCGCCTTCGGCTTTAGCAATCTGCATATCTGCGATGCATCTGTCCACGTGACGAACGGGACGTTTAACCCGGTTCTTACGATTTATGCTCTAGCGCATCGTCTTGGTGCTCACTTGACTGGATGGAAAGCAGTATGAGAACAGCGATTTTGCGGCATGGCCCAATGGTTCTGTTGATGCTTGCTATCTTTATTGTCAGTAGCGATTTGGGATCTGCGGACCACACACGGCCAGTATTGGCATCTATTGTTAGGCGTTTTCTCCCTTGGCTTGCTCAGCAAATGACGCCCGCCATGATCGATGTTACAGATTTCATTATCCGTAAGGTGGCGCATGTGACTGAGTACGCTGTTCTCAGTCTCTTGGTCAGCCGATCCGTTGGAATCAAGATGAACTCAACGATACGAGAGCGCCTTGTGCCAGCTGGAATATCCAGTTTGTATGCACTATCGGATGAGTTTCACCAGAGCTTTGTACCGAGCCGCGGAGCAACCTATACGGATGTCATGTGGGATACGTTGGGAGGACTCATAGGATCAGCAATACTGTTTATTGCACACCGCACAAGGCTGAAAAAGTGAGCGGTAGTCGCGTTTCCACACATCAGATCACCCCAGTGGTACGACATTGAATTCTTCAGGGCCACATCGGGTCGTTACTCGCCCCAGATGTACTCCGACCTAGAACGACATCAATCAAACGATCTTCCATCGAGACAAAACATAGCTGGAAGGTGTGCGGCTTGACAGTTCGCCCACAACTGTTGATCAGGTGTAATCTCAAAAGCCCAATGTTAGAAACCATGCTTCCTAGGAACGCCGTAACCAATAGCAACTGAAATCGCACAACGTAGTACCTTCCGGATAGAACGGTGGGATAAGGGTGGCGCCCGTTTCAGGCTAGTAAACCGATCAAGTACTCCTGTCTTTTGGTACGCCTACATTCCATTAGGCGAATCGTCCGCGGCCAAGACGCCAAAGGCCACCGAAAGCGCTATGAGTCTATGGGACGACAATCTAAGACCGGATGTAATCATCCGACCTAGACAGTTCCTAAAGAACTATCTCCGCCTATGTATGTGACCCACCCCGACCGACGATCAAGCCTCTTACAACTGTCAGACTTACTAGTTCTTTGTGTCCCGGGACTCAATCGGTCTACGTCAGCTGCTTTAGCTCGTCACCTCAACTGCCTTCCGTTAGTTAGCACTTAAACGTCTAACCCCTCGATACTCTGTATAGACAGGTTAGGTTTTTTACTAACATCTGGCACAGTGCTACTTTGCCAGGACCTTGTGGTCAAAGCCACTTTCGCAGCGCGTCTAGAGCATCCGTGTTTGGAGCAGCGAATGCGGTGGAACCACAGGACCACCATTCGACTAGGCCGCTTCCAAGTGAGTCTGCCTGCTAGATTGTGGTCTCACCAACCCGTTTCGCTGTAGATCAGCTTCCTCCGTCCTTTCGCCTCCGCTGCCTTCTTCGGTCAGTTAAACATCTAACCCCTCCGGCGCTACGCGCCGGAGGGGTTAGATACTACTAAACTAAAATCTGGCACCGTGCTATCTTGCCAGGACCTTGTGGTCCAAGTATTGTTGCCGCAGTGGGTCTTAACTTCCGTGTTCGGAATGGGAACGGGTG
>CAIWTR010000740.1 GCA_903915615.1 uncultured Armatimonadota bacterium | reverse complement strand
TACTGTTGTCTGTGCATGGGCTCCAACAGCCAACATCCCGATGATTCCGAACGCTGCCAAGCGGCCAGCAAAGTGATAGATCATCTCTGTCCTCTGCAACGTGCGTTGTGGAGTGTTGTGTTTCCAAGTGATGCGGCGGATTCTGCCGTCATTTTCTGGAGTGACGCCCTGTTGCGGTTCGCAAATTAGCACGCTGGAATGTCGCTCTGACAGGGAAACCCGGTGTAATTCTTTTCTAAATCTTTTGCCGAAAAGCGTAAAGTCTTCGGGTTACCTTTTGGGGAACGTACTGCGTTCACCAAGGCATTTTTGGGCATTGGCAGATCACTCAACGTCTACCCCTGAGTTGTTTCATCCTCAAAATAGACACAAGGCGCCGTCGTATCTCACAGCGCCTTGGCTCCAGCCGGGGGTACGTCAGTTAGTCGCCGGCAGGCTTTTACGCGGCGCTACGTCGTCGACGGATACAGATGCCCAAGAGCGCACCGCCACCGGTGAGCGCAAGGGCGAATGTGCCAGGCTCTGGAGCAACGTTGGATCCCGGGTTAGAGACCTTGATGTTGCCCGAGGTGAAATCATTACGAAGAAAGTTACCATTATTCCAAACACCCTCAAAAAACACATTACTGACAGCAAGGTTTGTCTGTTGATTGAAATCTCCATCTCCACCAAACCAGACAATACCGCTCACACCGGTAGGGGCTGCATTGAAAATTTGTAATACAGAAGTGTCATTGACGGATGTAGGCTGTGCCAAGTTGAAGTACCGCATGCCCAATGCATCTGCAGCTGTCAACGAATCAACTGATACCTCATTGGTGATTCCATCAAGAATGTACTTAACGTTGTAGCCAGAACCTGGACTCGCCACGAATCCAACACTGTTCAGGATCATCGAACTAGCGAACGAAAACTGCGTATATGCGCGAAACGGTTTTACAATGTCAGAGTACGAATCGCTGTCGAACACCAACACTTCAGTTTGTGCGTGTGCTCCGGTAACCAACATAGCGATGATTCCGAACGCTGCCAAGCGGCCAGCAAATTGATAGCTCATCTCTGTCCTCTGCAACGTGCGTTGTGGAGTGTTGTGTTTCCATGTGATGCGGCGGATTCTGCCGTCATTTTCTGGAGTGACGCCCTGTTGCGGTTCGCAAATTAGCACGCTGGAATGTCGCTCTGACAGGGAAACTCGGTGTAATTCTTTTTCAAGAAATCCTAATTTTTTGTAAATTGACGGAGTGACTGCGTTCTAAATATGCATCTAATGCATTACTTGACTCGATAAATTCCACGTATCTCAAGAACGCCGACGTAATCAGGAGTTCAAAAACTTGCGGCAGTCGTATACATCGAATGCAAAGCAACGTGCCGAGCGGAGCAGCGTGTTCGGTGGAGGCCGACAGCGGATACGGCGCAAAGCCAGAGCATTTGGCACCCAAGAACAATTCCGTAAGCACGGGAGGGCGCAGCGGCCCTCCCCTACGCGGAGTTTTCATACACCGGCAAGAGCGCCAGCAACGCGTTTCATCATCAACAAAACCAACCAACGTGCCGAGCGGAGCAGCGTGTTCGATGAAGGCCGAAAGCGGATAAGGCGTGAAGCCACAGTATTCGATACCCAACAGGAAACCTGGCAGCCACGGGTGGGCCGCTGTGCCCTCCCCTACGCGGAGTTGGTCAACACAGCCAACATCAAATCCCAAAAACCAGCCAACCAACGCGAAGAGGGGTGGAATGGGCGTGCCTCAAGGCGTACCCAAATCGACAAAGCGATTCAAGAAAACAAAACGTCCGCCGGCATAGGCACGACCGTGGAACATCCACCCCGCGAGCGCATTGTCATCAAGAGAACTCGTTACCGCAGGCTGACACAGCGGCCATCCCCTACGCAGAAAGTCCTAAACAACGAAACTGGCTAGTGAACCACTGAGTCTGGGGCAACCTCTATCGTCAAGCCATCCTCGATACGAATCACACGATCAGCGGCACGCGCCAGACGGTCATCATGCGTGACCATGATAAACGCAACACCCGTTTCCTTCGCGATCTCACGCATCAACTTGAACACTTCCGCACCCGATCGCGCATCCAGGTTTCCCGTAGGCTCATCCGCAAGCACCAGGCGAGGCTTCGAAACAAGCGCACGCACAATCGCAGTGCGCTGCTGCTGGCCACCCGACATCTGCGGAGCCTTCTTGTTCATCTGATCCTCAAGGCCGACACGCCGCAAAATCACCTTCGCAGCCTCAATATCCGCCTTGTCTGGAGCCCCCTTGCGGATACTGATCGGCATCAATGCATTCTCAAGACACGTAAACTCATCCAACAAATAGTGAAACTGGAACACAAAGCCAATCGACTCACCGCGGAGCTTCGCAAGGCCATCGGATGTCAGCTTTGAAATCTCAGTGCCATCTATCCATACCTCGCCGGCTGTCGGGACATCGAGCGCGCCAAGGATATTCAACATCGTCGATTTACCCGAGCCGGACTGCCCGATAATCGCCACAAACTCACCCGGGAAGATCTCCAAATCGATTCCGTGAAGGACATCCACAGCCTTTTCGGTGCCAGGGTTGTAGGTTTTCTTGAGCCCTATCGTTTTGACGATGGGATTATTTCGTACATCAGCCACCTCGGATCACCTCCACCGGGCTGAGCCGGCTCGCACGCCGCGCCGGCAATATTGCAGCAATCAATGTGGCGAGAATCG
>CAIWTR010000739.1 GCA_903915615.1 uncultured Armatimonadota bacterium | reverse complement strand
TTGATCACGGTAATCCGTGACGGCTCGACCCCCTTTGCCAAGATGCGATCTCGCATACAACGACCAAGAACCACCACGGCATCAGCGTGATGCAGGCAGAACCGGTCCAGTCGGTCGAACAATCGATGCGTGAATGTGCGAGGCTTGATGACACCGGCAGCAAGTGGCACGTCCGGATAGAGGTCCATTGTCCAAAAAACGAAACGTGTCCCCTTGGTCCAACGCAGAAACAGACCTATCAGCGCGATCAAAGGGGGTGTGGTCAAGCAAATCACGACGTCGTGCCGCGGCAGCGCAAATGCTTTGAAGAGGCAAGTAATGTTAAATGACACGAAGTCGAATGAGCGGGATGCAATCCCCTTCTTTCCAAAGACACTGGCCGCAACACGGTGGATCTCAACACCATCGGTGGTCTCTGCACTCGGCAACACGCTGCCTGCATGGCCGTAGATGCTGCGTGAAGCGATCGCACTGACTTTAAATCCGTGCGCATGGAGATACTTGGCTAAGTCGAATGCGTGCTGGGCAGTTGCCGCAACATCTGGCCAGAACACTTGATTCAGCAAGAGAACCCGTATGCGCTGAACTGTTTGTTGCGCTTTCGCCGCTACGACGGTTGGGTGTCTAGGAGCGAGCAATCCGGCCCGCAAAAGAATGTCACCACAGGGCGCAAACTGATACCTACAGAGTAAATCGTCTAGTTTTTTTGCGGTTGAACCGAGTCCCACATAAGACTTGAAACGCCGTAACAACGGCATTGGCACTCGGGGACAATCTGGTGCAAAGTCGCGTGGGTGAAGATACATCACTACGGGTAAACCACGCCAACGGTGGAGCTCAAAGCCCGCACGCACCAACCACTTAGGAAGAAGGCGAAAGTATCCACCTCCTGAAAAGCACACACCGATAGGTCCAAGGCGCATCAGGCCGAGGGGCAATTCTGGAATGCGTCGTCCCGATTGCCCCATCTGGAACAGCAACGGCCTATCGCCACACGGATAACCGCCATGACCGCGCCCCCCGGGGAAAAGGCTTGAGTCCCATTCGATACCGCACTCGGTCAAGATGTCAAACGCCCATTCGCATCCAGGAATGATTGAAAAACTCGGGGCGCGGTAGCAGATAGGTCGAATTCCGCACGCGCGTTCAATGGCGTCGAGTGAACGAATGGTGTCCTCACGAAACTGCTCCTGCGTCAATGTGTAGACCGGTCGGTGCCAGTACGAATGCGATCCAATTTCATGACCTGCGTCGGCGATACGTTGGACAAGAGCCGGATACCGATCAGCGATCCATCCGAGAACAAAAAATGTCGCCTTTACTCCATGGCGGTCAAGAGTTGCCAAAATTTCATCGGTACGAACCTCGACGATCGATTCGCGACTATCCCAAGTACTGCGGTCTTCAAGCGCGTCAATGTCAACGAGATGAAACCAATCCTCGATGTCGAACGAGAGAGCATTGACCCTTGGGCGTTGGCGGCTTGTCCACACGAGGCTAAATCATCCGGTGTCCGCGGCCACGGAACCGGGACACATCGGCTGGCTGCGGGAATTTGAATAGGCGTGCCTTCGACATGTCCAACGGGTGCACCTCTGGCATTCGTCGAGTATCCGCAATACTACTGATCACGTCTAACATCTTCTCTGCGCCTGCCCGCTTGGTACCTCGGATGACGCGATCCAATGAGTCACATGTCAATAGTGGAAATGTGATGGCTGAAATGATGCCGCCAGCATCAAGCTTGGGGACCATCTCGTGAATGGTGATAGTCACATGGTCACGACCCTCTAACATCTGCCAGAAGGTCGGCATCATGCCACGATAGGCAGGCAATTCGCCAGAGTGGATATTCAAACATCCAACCGAAGGAACAGACAGGAGCGCGGATTTAAAAATCTCCGGTGCTGCCACAGACACAATCATGTCGAGTTTCATATCTCCGACTTCAGTCAGAAATGCTGCTGAGTTCACACTATCTGGCCGCAGCACCGTCAGCCCGTGACGCCGAGCAATGCTGCCTATG
>CAIWTR010000738.1 GCA_903915615.1 uncultured Armatimonadota bacterium | reverse complement strand
TTCGCCCGGAGGGCAAACATCCACGGTAATGGGGTTTATGGCAACGGAGCGGATGCTTGGGGTGGGTACTAAGCGGGTTCCGATGCCTTTCGAATAGAACTGGCTCGACAGCTCACACATCCCATACTCAGACCAGATGGAATCTGTAGAGATATCAAATCGTTGCGCCAATGCTTCGTAGAATGTCGCTTTTGGAAGCTCGCGGCTCTTCCCTTTGTAGCCACCCGTTTCGATGAGACGGCTACCGGGCGGTAAGGAGACGGTACCAGATGTCGCATCTAGAAAGTGAACCCAGGCAAAGGCTGTACCAAAGAGGATAAGCGGCTCTTGTGCATCCGTAATATTCTGCGTTAGCGCTGCCTGCCAGTCATCTCCAAAGACAAACTCGGCTCCAAGGATTTCACACATCTTCGAGAGGCTAGACTCCGGGTTGGTATTCGCATCCGGCATTAATGCAACGATGCGTTCACCTGCGTGGCCAAATGTGGACCGAAAACCTGTCGTCAGAGCGGCTTCGTACAGGTCAAGGCCATTTTGGTCAAGGATGGTTGCAGATCTGTCAGCCGATGTCGTACCGCTAGACCGGAAAGTTGCCGCCGGGGTTCCGCTGTAAATGGCGCCGGCTTTACTCGCGCGCCATGCGGCTACCGGTAGTGGACGGACTTCCAACTGGGTTTTGCCCCAGAGACAAGGGATAGTGCGCTCTGGAAGCAACCGCTGGAGATTTGGATTCGCAGTGAGTTGCTGACCGAACAGACTAGGAAGCAGCTCGGGAATGTCGTCGCTCCCACGCTCGATCGCTGTACGTAACGTATTGAACATCGACATTTCTACTCGTGGAGTGCCTCTAAAATCAGGACTTTGTTTGCCGTCATTTGGATAAAAAGGAGGCGGTCATCCGTGGAAAGTCTCGAAAACTGCGTTCGAAGAAGTCCAGAATCGATGGATGGAAGTGGCATTCGACGCGCCAGCGTTGAACCGCTGTCTGAGAGCGTTGTAAGTCCACGCTGACCATCGATGACGGTGATCCGGTGCCCACTCTCCGTAACGCCAACCAGCATCGGGGAAAAGTAGCCACTCCCCCGGCCATCCATGATGACAGAGCCATCCGAGCTGTAGACAAAGAGCTTTGCCGGTACCCGTGCATCGGGGTTTCCTACGCTAACAGATAGCATTCCTGACTTTTGATCCGCGGCCACATTGACGATTTTTCCAACATGCTGGACTTCCCAGAGTGGCGCACCTGTTGTGCCTGAAATTCTTGTTATCGTGTGATTGTTTGGTTCAGAGCGCTCGGTTGAATCCAGGTACAGCACTCCGGATTGGGTTGTAATCACCCGCGAGACCCGCTTTGGGTTTTCTTCATCGATATGCCAGCGCATTGTAGTGTTGTTTGAAACTGCCGTGATTCCAGATGGCATCGCCTCTGTAACAACACATCCGAATGGATCCGCCGACAGGTTTCCGCCGTACCCGGGAACAACCAGCTGTGTCATCCCAGCCGCGCCGTCACTGATTTTGGGATAGTGGCGCACCGTATGGTCTCCGCAGGACATCCAAATCCCATCGCCAGATGCATCCGCAACAATTTGCCAAATGCTAGATTGCGCATCAATCTGGGACCACTTTCCAGTCTTGATATTCAAAATGGCAATGCTGGTCGATGCTGGATCTAGGCGTTTGTAACAGACAACGGCCGACTTTGTAACTGCGAGGTCGTGTGCCACAAATGGTAGTGCAGCATGATGCAAAACAGGACCATCGAGCGCTGTTGTCACACGCACGCGCTGGTCATCGATGGTCGCAACATAACGTCCATCAGGTGAGGCAGCCCACATATCTCCGACGGCAAGCGTTCTTACGGATCTCCAGCGCGGGCGACCATCGGCGCGTTCACCATCCTCGGCTGCGGCATCCATGGTAGTTCCGACTGGTGCAACAGCCACAAGATTGCGTTGACAGGCACCCGCACCAATAAGGCCAACCATCAAGATAGCCAACCAAACTTGCTTAGTGTTCAACCACGGCATCCAGGAAATGGGCGTGAATACGATCATCGCGTAGGAGTTCTGGGTGAAATGCCGCCGCAAGAAGCTTCCCTTGCTGGACCATCACAACCTTGTCATCAACCGTTGCCAGCACATCTACGCCTGGACCGACATCGGTGATGATTGGAGCCCGGATAAAGATGGCACGTAGTGGCGCATCAAATCCCTTGATTTGCAGGTCAG
>CAIWTR010000737.1 GCA_903915615.1 uncultured Armatimonadota bacterium | reverse complement strand
TGAATACGTACTATGTGATTCGTGTTGGGTAGCCCTTGGATAAGTACAAGATGAACAACAAGAAAAAGTTAGCTAATAATCCATCCATCCTTCGAGAGGCTCTCAAGAAACAGCTTTTTTACACTCATAAATTCATAAAGTTACAACATGCCCGGTAATAGTCAAAGAGCCATCAAACGGCATTGATGGGCTGCATGGTGAAGCCGAAAGCTGCAGCTTTACGCTTCAAGTAAGCCACGGTTCTTTTGTGCATTTGGTTCTCGTATTTCTCCTGCGATCGTTCGACATATTCACCGCCTTTCGTCAGCATTGCAAAGATTAAGCGAGCCAGTTTATGTGCGGTGGCGGTAATCGCTTTGCCTACACCCATGCGGGCTGCCATCCGTCGGTAATAAGCACCAAGGGCGCAGTGACTTCGATGCAATCCTTGTGCGGCCAATTTGAGTGCCTGTGCGACCCGATTTGGGATGCGCTTCGACGCGCTCGAAAGCTTCTTTCCGCCCGATATCTTGGTGCCGGGACACAAGCCTAGCCACGAGGAAAAACGTTTGGCATTCTCGAATTTCGATAAGTCCGGGCCGATCTCGACCAACACCTTGAGTGCGGTACTCACGTCGATTCCGCCTATGCGCGTCAAGTCTACACCTACCCACTGGTACAACGCATTGCGTGCATCAAAGGTCGGGGCATTCTTGCCTCGGCCCTTGTTCTTGTTTGCGGCCAGTGCTTCTTGATGTTGACGCATCGGTTTGATCATTTCCTCCAACTTGGCATCTACCGCAACAATCAGTGCTTGGTAGGCATCAAACAACGACAGGGCTTGTGACAAGCAGAATACATGCTCATCCCGCCAGTTACCTTCGAGGCTCTTCGCAATCGTCTCTGCGCTGGCGTGAATCCGGTAGTTGCGCAGTTTCGCCAGTTTATGCGGGTCACGCTCTCCAGCAACGATGGCACGGATGATGTCTTGTCCTGTCTTGCCGACAATGTCGGCAATCACGTTGGTCAATTGCACATTCATTTGCGTCAGCGCTTTCTGCATGCGCTGTACCTGTCTTGCCTGCTCGTTCAGCAAGGTATCGCGCTGCCGCGATATGGCGCGCAACGCGCATATTTCCCCAACAGGCCGGAACGCGCCCGATAATAATCCAAAGCTCATCAATTGCTGTAGCCATTGGCAATCCAACACATCCGACTTCCTGCCAGAGACATGCCTGACATGCCGTGCATTGACCAGATAGACGATGAGGCCGCGCGATTCAAGAATCTCATAGGGGGCGATCCAGTACACGCCCGTCGATTCCATCGCCACCACATCTACCCCGCACTCGATCAGCCAGTCGGCCATTGCTTCAATATCTTCGGTAAAACAGCCGAACTCCTTGACCGGTTCCTTGCTTTGATCCGGCGCAACCGCTGCATAGTGGTTCGCTGATCCAATATCGATTCCCGCTGCATTGGGATGCATTACCGTTAATTCTCGCTTGCGCATTGCCATGACTTCCTCCATCATTTCGTTAAGGAATGCCAAGTCAGTGCGGATACGTCGTTGTACTCATTCTCTCAAGCGGGATGCCATAATGGCTCACCAATGTCGCCGACGTTATCCAGAACCATGCTCAGACGTCGGGCACAAAGCACCAGTGCTGTCTCGGTCTTTGCTGGCTTGGCATTCCGACAATGATAGTTAAAATCCCCGCGCTGCATACTGTTTCCTGCTCACGCCTTGCCTCGCGTACGCGGGGCTTACTTGGCTCAGCCCGAACGGAGGGACTTGTTCAGCGTAGCCTTACTTTGGTGCTATTCTGAACATTATGGATGATGCGCATTTTACTGCACCTATTGCCCGGCATATTTGGGATGTCAAATACCGCTATCGCGAGGGTGCTGAGGTCTACGACGCTACCATCGCCGATACTTGGCGACGTATCGCACACGCGCTGGCTGCAGCGGACAGCGATAAAGAAGTTTGGCAGGCGCGTTTTTACGGCATCCTGCAAGACTTCAAATTTCTGCCCGGAGGC
>CAIWTR010000736.1 GCA_903915615.1 uncultured Armatimonadota bacterium | reverse complement strand
TGGCTTGACAAATCGATGAGGACGAATTGGGACTGCAACATCGCGGTCAGGATTATCCGCTAACTCCTGGATCTTAGACATCAGCATTTGACCAGCCAATTCCCTATTAATGTCCTTCTCAAAGGTAAACGGGTCACCAAAGATCACATCGATTCGGCCCCGTTTCGCCGGTCGATTGACCCCAAGCATCTCATGAGACCCCTTCACGTACACAGGCACAAGCTGGACGCCCATACGCAGCCCAAGTGTCGCCGCTCCTGGCTCAGGAAGCAATAACTTGCCATCCGGACTCCGCGTGCCCTCAGGGAAGATACATAGACAGCGGCCTTCGCTAAGGCGTTGAAGTGCTTGCTTAAACGCACTTCGATCGGCACTCCCCCGCTTTACAGGGAAACAATCGACGCCATCAAGGAGCCAGGCCAATATCTTGACCTTAAACACCTCCGCTTTGGTCATAAAGAGTACACGTCGCGGTGTTGCCACGCCGATTGCTACGGGATCAAGAAAACTAGCATGATTAGAGACCAGAAGAACTGCCCCATGTCGCGGCACGCGGTCCGCACCACGGACATACAATCCCCCCATCATCCAGATGAAAATATTGCCCGCAGTCTCCAAGAAGGCATAAGTGTCATGTTTTGCTGGGAACTTTTGATTAGCGTCTGACATAGCGGAATACCTTTGCCAGTTTACGGTACGCATTTATAGAAACGAAACCCTCGCGGGCAGCTGTTTAGCAATGGAGGAAGACCAGTGAATCGTACAGACTAGGAAAGCGACCTCACATGGCTGACGATCATTGCGATGACATCATCGATGGAGATTCCATCTGTGTTCAGTTCCCATGCGCCAGTCGCTACACAGAGCGGAGAATCATCACGGTGCATATCCCGGTAATCACGCTCACTAATCTGGCATTCAATGTCATCGAGATTTACCACCTGTCCGGCCGCTGATAGCTCACCAGCGCGCCGTTTGGCCCGCTCAGACACAGATGCCGTCAGATAGATCTTAATCTCTGCATCAGGAAAGACCACCGTCCCGATATCCCGCCCTTCCATCACAATACTATCGACCGCGCCGAGGGATTGTTGTTGTCTGACCATCGCTACCCGGACGCCTGGAACCTGGCTGACAATCGACGCCGCGGTACCGATTTCAGGCGTTCTGATGTTGGTAGTGACATCCGAACCGTTGAGAAATACGGTCGGTGGGACTGACTGATCAAATGCGATTTGAATCTCATTTGCAATGCTCGTCAGTGCATTTACATCGTTCAGCGCAATACCAGTTGATAGCGCAGCGTATGCGACAGCGCGGTACATCGCCCCGCTATCCAAATACACAAAACCAAGCTGACGTGCAACTTCGCGTGAAACAGTGCTCTTCCCGGCTCCCGCAGGACCATCGATTGCAACCCGGATGTTCGTCATTGCCCCACCAGCCTTTCCCAGCGATCAAAAAAGTCTGGAAATGTCTTATTTACACAGCTTGGATCCTGAATGACAACCCCATCATGGCGCAGTGCGAAGACGGCTGCTGCCATCGCCATACGGTGGTCCTCATAGGTACGCCAGACATTGTCGACCACATCAGAGTGTTCAGTAAACGGAACGACAGTAAGCGCATCTTCCTCTTCCAGTGTTTCAACGCCAAACCGCTGAAGTTCGTTTGACATTGCATGTAAACGATCGGTCTCTTTATGGCGAACATGGCCGACATTCGAAAATCGACTTTTTGCGCTGCAGTAGGGTGCGACAGCCGCGGCGGTCATGAGCGTGTCAGAGATCGCATTCATGTCAATGTCAACACCATGAAGGCTGCGTCCACGTGCATCCACGCAAAGGCCATCAGGTGTATCGGTCACATCGCAGCCCATCGCTTCTAGTACATCCGTAAATGCCGTATCGCCCTGCAGGCCTCCCCGGTGGATATCGCGAACCGTCACACAGCCAGCGGTTACGGCTGCGGCGGCAAAGAAGTAGCTTGCGGATGATGCATCCGGTTCGATGGTGTACTCACCCGGCGATACATACGTTTTCCCGGCTGAGATCGTAAACGACCGAAATGCTGTGTCTGTAGAGACATCAACACCGAAATCCGCCATCATGTCGATTGTCATCTGGACGTACGGTGCCGAAAGCAACGTCCCATCGATTTCGATGATGGATTCCTGTTCGGCGTAAGGGGATGCGAGGAGCAATCCGCTTAGGAACTGACTGCTGATGTTGGCACGGATCTTTGTATGCCCGCCGCGGAGGCCATTGGCTTGGATTTCAAGCGGTGGACATCCGGTGCCATTGATAGATGTGACATTCCCTCCGAGCTGTGTCACTGCATCGATGAGATCTTGCATCGGGCGCTCGCGCATCCGTGCGACACCATCAAGGGTAACCACTCCCTTTCCCGCCGCGATGGCTGGAGTGATAAAGCGTGCCGTGGTCCCGGAGTTACCGACAAAGAGGCTTGCTGACGGGATGTCAAAGGCTTGTCCAAGTCCTACAACGGTGAGTGTTTCCGCTTCAGGATTTGCGTTGATCGTAACGCCGAGCTG
>CAIWTR010000735.1 GCA_903915615.1 uncultured Armatimonadota bacterium | reverse complement strand
TGTAATCACAATGAGTGGGATTACAAGCAGCGCCACGTCGTTGATCAGATAGTACTCAGTGAAGGACATCGGCTGGCTGGATCTAAAGCTGCTCCATCCACCATTCAAGTAAAGCAGAGAAACACCGAGACTGATGCCCATGATCGCCAGCCAGATGTCATGTTTCTTTAACATCACAGATAGTTTCAATGCAGGGATAGTTCCTTCACAACAGTAACAAGTTCGCACTTCAACCTAGTATCGAGGTCATAAGTCATCGGCTGTCCACATCGGTAAACCTCGGGCACGCAGTCGACGAGTTTAGCTACAACACCGCTCAATTCGCCTCGTTCGAATGTAACACCTTTTCCAAAGGCGCAAAAGTCCGCCGGTAAGCTGGGTACCACATCATAGGCATTTCCGTTCATCGGCGTCACTTGTGAATGAAAAATCCATCGGTGAAAGTCCACATTAGGGTTTGTGTCCATTAGGAGCTTCATTTGATGCATTGGTGACATCGAGTGGCAGCTTAGTGCTGAATCCGTCCCAATAACGGTTCGTACACCCTGGTCATGCAATGATTTCACCGGTGGAATGCCACACTGTAGGAAGCGATTACTCTCAGGGCATATGGCAACGCAGGCATCCGTTGCCTTCACGACTGCGACGTCATCTTCATCCCATGTACAACCGTGAACAAGTAATGTATTCGCGTTCACAAGCCCCATCACATCAAAATATTTGACAGCACTGGAATATGGTGAGGGTCTAACTATTCCACGTCGCTCATACATCTCAGCAAATGGTCCATTAGCAAAGCGGCAAAACTGCTCCTCTTCTGGACTCTCATCTACATGAATACAAAACGGTACGCTCTGTCTTCGATTGGCAACATCCTTAAGGATACTGTCACACGTACTATAGATTGCGTGTGGAGCGATTCCCAGCGGCGTGAGCGTGTCAGACCTAAGCACACCATCAATGACTGATTGGCAGCGGGGACGATCATATTCTGCCGAAAGTCCGTTGACTTCACGGTAGCAAACACCCTTTAGCTCGAGCGCTGCCATGATGGCTGGCGCAAACCCAGAATCGGAGCAATCCCCCGTCGACGCGTAGCCCTGCTGGAGAAGCTTTGTCACACCCAGAAGTGTGCTGTAGAACCAAAACGTAGGTGGAAGGCGCAGCTTTAGGCGTACAACATCCCTAACCCAAGGAAAAAATGCTGAACTTGGCAGGACTGACTCGAGAGCCTGATACTCACAGTGGCTATGTCCATTATGAAACATCGGCGTGACCACCGCGTACGAAGTGCTACTACCTTTGGTAGTACCGGGCATGATGTCATCGATCTTGCCATCTACAACCGACATTGTTACATCATGTTGCAGCTTGCCATCGGCATCGATAAGAACACCTGCATGTATCAACATCAGGAATTAGTCAGTACAAAGTGATGAGCCAACAGGTCCAAGATCCGTCGCCCAGGCACGTTGATATTGATCATAGGAAGCCGACTTTGCATGTCCATCGAGATACAGGACGTTGTATCTAAGTCCTGATCTTCCAACAGCAAAGCTGCTACCATGCCATGACCCATTGCCATCGAAAAGAAAGTTAACACCAGCAGGTCCGACTGCACTCTGAGACTGCATATCAAAGCCTTCAAAGGAATCGATGTTAGCGCGTCGAAAAGCTAGCTCGGTACGGAACAAATACGATGCACCATACTTTTTGAACATCGTCGGCCTCGCTGGTAGCGGACACGGACCATCACAGGAATAGTTATTATCTAAAATGTCAAAACCTGCATCCCCGGGACAACGCCAGATATCTTTTGAGTTGACATATGGATCCATAGCACCTGGAAGAATAGTGCCTACCTGGGTTGGGTCGGGACTCGGATGCAGAAACGGCATTATCGCAAGCTGTGCTTGACATGCAGGCACAGGCGACCAGATTTGCGGAACGTACGCATCGGATGCATCTTTTGCAAACGGAACCATCCCGTCGTAGTCCTGTGCGTACATCTGCAGCGCCAGTCCGATTTGTCTAAGATTACTTGTACACACCGTCTGTCGCGCTTTGCCACGCGCAGTTGCAAAAACTGGAAACAGAATGGCCGCTAAGACAGCAATAATTGCTATGACAACAAGCAGCTCAATCAAGGTAAATGCGCGCTTCATGCTTCTACTTTACCTGACCTGACGCAGCAGGACTAAAGCAAGATTTTCAGGTCGAGCGAAAATTGTTCGGACACTTCGACAGAGTAGCAGTCACCATGAGCAAAAACAAGACCATGTCTTAGGCTGGAATCACTTTGTACTGCAGCTTTCCACCCCAAAGATGCCAATCTTGACACATAAGGCTGCGTTGCATTTGTCAGCGCAAACGTAGATGTGAAGGGAACGGCACCTGGCATATTGGCAACACCATAGTGTAATACGCCATCCACAAAGTAAACAGGATCCCGATGCGTGGTTGGACGAATCGTCTCAACACATCCACCTTGGTCAACGGCTACATCCACAATCACGGCACCGGGTTTCATTGCGGCAACCAAGGATCTAGGAACCAATGTTGGAGCCTTTGCACCTCGGATAAGTACAGCACCAATCACTAAGTCTGCAGCAACCACGGATTCCCGAATTGTCCCGCTGTTAGCAAACAATGTCGTCACATTGCGTGGCATGACATCGTTTAGGTACCGCAGCCTTGGCAACGAAACATCGAGAACCGTAACATTGGCTCCCATGCCCGCAGCCACCTTCGCGGCCTCGGTCCCAACCATCCCACCACCGATAATCGCCACATTTGCAGGGGCTACGCCTGGAACGCCGCCGAGGAGGATTCCCCGCCCCCCCATCGCCTTCTCGAGGTACTTAGCACCCTCTTGCACGGCCATCCGACCAGCGACCTCACTCATCGGCGCCAGCAAAGGAAGCTGACCATCGGGTGACTGGACCGTCTCGTACGCGATACAAATCGCACCGGATGTTCTACATGCTTCGACAAGGCTTGGAACGGCCGCGAAGTGAAAGTAGGTGAACACAATCTGGCCATCGCGCAGTAAGGGGTACTCGGCTTCGAGTGGCTCCTTTACCTTTACGATCATGTCGGATGCAGCCCAGACATCAGATGGCAAGTCTGCTATCTCTGCACCAGCGGCGATGTACTGTTCATTCCCCAAACCAATTCCGACGGCACAGTTGGATTCAACAATGACACGGTGTCCCGAAGAAACGAGTGCTTCAACTCCAGCCGGCACCAGACCGACACGGTTTTCATCAACCTT
>CAIWTR010000734.1 GCA_903915615.1 uncultured Armatimonadota bacterium | reverse complement strand
CCGGGCACGGAAGCGGATGGCGACCGTGAGCTGGCGGAGCGTCCGGTGCGGTCCGACCTAAAGGCCGATCCAAACCTCCCGGATGACACCCGCCTTTGGGCAGCGCTGCAGAATGCAAGCGGCGGCCTGTGGGGCGGATGTGTGTACGATCCGGATGCGATTATCGCAAAGCTTAGTGGCTAAATCGAACATCCATTAAGAGGTAATCCATAAACGCAATTCTGACATCTGGAACTAAAAAACACCCGCCTTTGGGCAGCGCTGCAGAATGCAAGCGGCGGCCTTTGGGGCGGATGTGTGTACGACGCGGATGCGATTATCTCTAAGCTTGGCGGCTGAGTGAACATCCACTAAACAACAATATTAGAGATGTTTGCGGATGAACGCCCACGCGATGTCATCCCGCCACTCATGTCCACCATCGAAGACAGTGAACTCAAACTTATCTTCGATGCCCAGCTTTGTGTAATACGACTTTGACTTCGGTGCGAGGAGAATTCCGCCATCCCGGTGGTCATCATCATCATCCTTGCCTGCCTGAAGATGCAGCGCACGAGGGCAAATTAATGCGGCGATGTCCGAGTCTTGAAACAGGCTGATGCGATCCATGTGGATGAAGTCGCTCGGCAGACCAAGCTCGGATTTCAGGTAGCGCCACTCTTGCACACCGTAGTAGCAGCTGGATGCTGTCACCTTAATGCGCTTGTCGAAAGCGGGAGCCATCAGTGCATAGAAGCCGCCGTAGGAGAGACCAACCATCCCGATACGTTTGCCATCAATTTCCGGACGTTTGGTCAACGTGTCAAGACTCTTCGATATCTTCCAGACTTCTATAGCTGTGATGCTAGTGCCAAGGAGGCGAAGGCGTGCATCGATGCGGTTGCGGACATCGCCAGGATAGCCATCCGCCTGAAAGAGATGTTGAGGTGCGAAGACAGCGTAGCCTTCGGTCAGCGCTCCGCGGACCATGTTGTGGTAGTTACCACCGCCGTTGAAGAGCGCGACTTCCGGGGAGCCTCCCCCACCGTGCATCGAGATGATGAGCGGGAGCTTGCCTTTGGCTTTGAGGGGAACGGCGTAAATGCCTTCGGCGTTGACACCGGGTAGTACGGGGATGTGGACGCGGTGGTAGGTCGCGATGTCATCAGTAGCGAGGAGTTCGAAGCGTGGCTTGTCGGTCGCGGCGGGCTGGCCGGGTGGCGGGTAGCCAATTGATGCGGCGAACGCCTTACGGTAAGACTCTGTCGAGCGGTCAAAGGCTTTGGGGGAGCTGTAGTCGGGCTTGAGGAGTAACGCGAGCCGGGATGTGTCTTTACGGAGCGTGGCGATGTAGCCTTCCAGCTCGCGAGCCTGCTCGGTTCGCAGCGGGTTGGATTTTGATACGGGCTCATTATAGAGGCGTGGTGGAGTCTGTCCACTGGCGGATACGACGCCGGAGCAGATGGACAAGATGGCGGATAGGATGATGAAGGGCTTGATTCGCATGGGCGATTCTAACCTTATTTGTGGTGTTTCGTCACGGAGGGATTGCATGACAAAGAGTGAGTTCAAGCGCTTGAATACGGAATATCAGGCAACTGTGTATTCCGCGACGACTCCGGATGGCATTTTGCTGATTCGTCCCGGCCGCCGTAACCATTTACTGGACAATGTCCTAACAGCGTTTCGCGCGAAGCGTTGGGCATTTATCACCGCTTACAACCCGGGGAGCATCCCGATGTCGGATGCGATCAACGAGGCAGCGCACATCGAGCTTTGCCGGATGCTGATGCGTAAAGGCCTTGTGTTCTTCGAGGGTGAAGGATCGAGCGAGGGCTATTCAGGTGAGAAATCAGTGCTGGTCTTGGGCATCGGGCGTGACAAAGCGAAGAAGCTTGGTCGTAAGTTTACACAGTATGCAATTGTGGTTGGCAAGAGGGGCGACTCAGCTAAGGTTTGTTGGCTGACACAACCTGACTCGTAAACCCTATCGTAGAACAGTAGAAAACCGGAGCATCAGATAATTGATGGCTCCGGTTTTTTCTTCAACTAGGGTGTTGGTGTTAGGATACCAACTCGCTGTACAACTCCATTCGAGACAGAGACCACAATCTGTCCTCTGTTGTTTAGCCCAACGACATTAGTGATGGACCAACCAGCATTTGTAATCGGATCGAGAAGTGCTGCAAGAGCTGTCGGAATCCCATTTGTCCAGATGACGAACTGACCAGGTGAGCTCGTCCACGTGCCGGGAACGCCATAATACGAATTCCCGATGATGGTTCCTGCGTTGTTGATTGCAACGGCACTTCCGTAGTTATCACCCGGAAGAACAGGCAGCTCGGTGAGTGCGTAACCAGTAGATGCCTTCCAATACAAGGGTAGTGAGGCGAACGCAGGGTGGCCGGTACCGACGATGTCTCCATTATCTGAGATGCCGTACGCTACGCTGCTAGTGTAGTCAGGCGATGTCTGTAAGTACTGCATCTGCCGTGTTCCGGTGTTGTTCCAGAACGAAGCGGTTTGGCGAGGTGCATCTCCGTACCCAACTCCCTGCCCAACTACGTTGAATGCCCACGGAACACCAGGACCGCCAAGGATTGTTTCCTTATATGAGCCTGCCTTTTTTGCATTTGGGGTCCACATCGCACCCTGCCAGCTAGCAGTCCCTCTACGAATGAAGTAGCCGTAGATACGTCCTTGAGCATCTGCCTTTAGCGCATGGGTATTTCCACCGTTATTTGAAAAGATGTTATAGACCTTAGCCCCAAGCTTCACGATGCCTTGAGGCCGTCCATCACCGCTATCACCATCCCCGATAATAAGACCAGTAGGTGTCACGTATGTAGCCGTTGAAAATGTGGCCTTCGCCGCGAGTTTGCCTACGGCCGTCGTAACTCCCCCGCGGTTTACAAACCCGACGATTGCTTGCGGGGTGAGTGGGTTACTGGCGTAACCAGCGACATCCCCAATGTCGTTGATGCTATTTGCCATCGCATCCCGGTATCCAGCAAGCGGAGGAACGACGGAGAGTTTGTATGTTTGTTGCGCAAACGATGGAGCTGCGGCAACGATAGCAACTGTTGCAGCGAGGAGTGTAGATGTGAATTTCATTAGACCGATTCCAGAATATGTGATGCTCTAATCTACACGAGAACACCCTTTACTTACATGCATATAACTGTTAACCTAGTATACATATCAGGTAAATCTCGTTAGAATAACAGTGTAACTACCGTTAAGCCATGCGATATCAACTTGCAGTCATGACCAACAGGATCGCGAATGGCATGACAATGTGACATAAACTCCAGAACGCTGATGGCGGGTCAATCTCGTCATGCCCAACGGGGTGGACTCACAATGGGGATTGGTGGAATATTCAGATTCACCTATAGACCTCGCAAGTCACGGCAACAACGAACCCCAGCTAAACTGACGCCTTTCATTCGAGTGATCACGGTGTCAATCTACCGAGAGTGCATTGCACAGTATAGCCAGCAGCTCAACTCCCTGACTGCATTG
>CAIWTR010000733.1 GCA_903915615.1 uncultured Armatimonadota bacterium | reverse complement strand
TCGCCGCGTATGCAAACGAGCCTTTTGTTACTGTTCGACCGCTTGGGGACTATCCATCGTCCAAAGATGTCGCGGGCACAAACCGGGTTCATATTGGGCTTGGCTTTGCAGAGGCATCCCGGACACTGATTGCCGTGTCCGCCATCGATAATCTCATCAAGGGAGCCGCAGGCCAGGCGATTCAAAATGCCAATATTATGTACGGTCTCCCAGAAACGATGGGGCTGTCCCACGGAGGTATCTGGCCATGATGGATGTCCTTATCGGGCAAGGTGTGCTGGCTGCGAAGGGCTTTCGGGCGGGGACGGCGGCGTGTGGCATTAAGCGCTCCGGGAACACCGATGTCGTTTTAATCGCGGCAGACCAACCGCTGACGGGGCTTGCAATGGTCGGCACGCTAAATGTTGTCTGTGCACCTAGCGTTACGCGTAATCGGGCTGAGGTCTCCGGGCCGAATGCGCCTTTCATTCGTGGTGTCGTGATTAATTCCGGGTGTGCAAATGTTGCAACGGGTCAGCAGGGCATCGATGCCAACAGTGAAATGGCGGAGCTTGCAGCACAGCTTTGTGGCGGTGGTGTGCTAACGGCATCGACGGGTGTTATCGGTGTTCAGCTACCAATGGACAAGCTTTGCAAGGGAATTGTGGATGCCTGGAGTTCGTCCGGGACATCCCGTGAACATGACCAGGCCGCAGCCGAAGGCATCATGACCACCGATCTTGTTCGGAAAAGTATAGCCGTCAAGGTCACAACGGATGCCGGTGTCTTTCACATCGGAGGCATTTCCAAAGGCAGCGGGATGATTGCGCCGAACATGGCGACGATGCTGGCGTTTATCACGACGGATGCCGACATTTCTTCAGAGCTACTGCAACCGCTCCTAAAGGACATTGTCGACCGGACGTTCAACGCGATTACCGTGGATGGTGATACATCGACATCGGATCAGTGCATCGTCCTCGCATCCGGGCTCTCTGGAGTTTGCATTTCCGACACGGCATCTCCGTTGTATCAAGAGTTTTCCGATGTGCTTGAAGCAGTGATGCTGTACCTCGCGAAGGCGATTGCCCGGGATGGTGAAGGGGCGACCAAGCTGGTTGAGATTCGGGTCACGGGTGCTCCAAGTGATCCTGATGCGCGGGTTGTAGCAAAGACCATCGCTGAGTCTCCACTGGTCAAGACAGCCCTCTTTGGAAACGATCCGAACTGGGGACGCCTGATGGCAGCCGCAGGCCGTGCCGGTGTGCCGTTTGACCCTTCAGCTGCGAGTGCATCGATTGCAGGAATCGAAGTCTACCGGGCTGGGGTGCCAACGGATTTTAATGCCGCTGAAGTTTCGGATGCGATGAAAATGCCGGATGTCCTCATCGAGGTCAATCTGGGTGACCCGGCAGGTGGCGCCTTTACGTTTTACACCTGTGATTTTTCCTATGACTATGTGCGTATCAACGCGGAGTACACAACCTGATGAGTGAGATAACGCCCGTTACCAACGGGATGGACACAGCGCAGACACTGATTCAGGCACTGCCATATATCCGGACATTTGCTGGCAAGACCGTTGTCGTCAAGTACGGCGGCAATGCGATGATTGATGATGAGATTAAGGTCTCGGTGATGCGAGATTTGGTCTTGATGCGTATTGTTGGCATCAACCCGATCCTCGTACACGGAGGTGGCCCGGAAATCAATCAGCAGCTGAGCCGCGTCGGCATTGAATCAACATTTGTCGCAGGACGCCGCGTCACAGATGCCGCAACGATGGAAGTGGTTGAAATGGTGCTCAGTGGTAAGGCGAACAAAGCGATTGTCTCGATGCTTTGCCGCGAAGGGGCTCCAGCCGTTGGCTTGTCCGGCAAGGATGCCAATCTCTTTATCGCTGAGCGGGACACCGACCACGGCGATATCGGCTTTGTGGGGAAAATCACCCAGGTGAACCCCGAAATCATCACCACACTAGTCGCCGCAGGGTATATCCCGGTCGTGTCCACCATCGCGGTCGGCACCGATGGCCAAGCCTATAACGTAAATGCCGACACCGCTGCGAGTGCGCTTGCGATAGCGCTTCAGGCCGAGAAGTTCATCTTGATGACCGATGTTCCAGGAGTGTTCAGTCGCTTCCCAGATCCAGATTCGCTGCTGAGCGAGCTGACGACATCGGAGGCGCGGGAGCTGATCGCAAGCGGCGTTGTTGGCGCTGGGATGATTCCTAAGCTTGAGGCATGCATCGCTGCAGTGGAAGATGGTGTTCCGCGTGCGCACATTCTGGATGGCCGTGCGGCTCATTCTCTCCTAGTAGAGCTGTTCACCGCGCAGGGCGTTGGGACGATGGTTCGCTAGGACGAAGCTGTGCTACGTATCGAAATGGCGGATTTGTCGGACATCCCGATAATCGCAAGTCGCATTTACAGGACGACACGGTCTGCTTTTTACGAGTACGCATCGGATGTCCCGCCGCCTGGCGCGATGACCGATACTCCACGGGATGT
>CAIWTR010000732.1 GCA_903915615.1 uncultured Armatimonadota bacterium | reverse complement strand
CCATCCCGTTGCAGCTCGACAAGGGCACAGCGGCGCTTATCGCAAACAAGCACCAGATACAAACATACCGGCCGCTGATCCTGATGTCCGATATCAGCGAATCCGTCGCAGCCTCCGCAATGCAACTGCTCTCCGATGAACGTGACATCGCACAGACCGCGGTTGGCGATGTTTATCCTGGCATGCCGCAGCTCCACGATGTTTGGCGCGAAACGACTAGCTCACTCGAAAGTCGGTTTAGTGCTCTCTCACTAGCGATTGGCGAAGACATCGCGATTGTCGAAATTGATTCAGATGGTAATGATCGTAACGCCCTGATGTCGATTGCTGCGCCAAGCCGCTGGGCACCGGAAGAAAAAATCGGCCGCTCGTTTGTCGCAACACATACCCCCGTCCCAAATATGGAAAAAACATTGGCAGTGGCCGCAAAGCTCCAGCAAATGCTCCTCGAGCGCGGACCGTTTGTCCGTTTCACCTGGGGCATTTCCACCACGCCTGCGCTAGATACACATCCCAGTGTCACGGAGCCGCCCTACGCCGGCGGGGATGCTTGGCTTCGTACGGAGCGCCAGGTCATTCGGCGTATCCCCGAACATCAAGCATTTTTGTTTACGATTCGTGTGATGGTCGAACCGCTATCCGATATACGAAAATCAATCACCGATGCCAGTGCTCTCGCAGCCGCGCTACGCAGCATGGATGAGAAGAGTCGGATTTACAAATCTGTGGATGGCCATGTAGATGCGCTTTGTGCGTATCTCTTAGAATCCGCCTAGGCTGTCGGTCGCTCGATAGAGAACCGCTGGAAATCACCCGCAAGCCGGGTGTTTGGAAACACTGTCTGCGCATCCTGCAAAAGCATTTCAATCCCGACATCCGCTGGCTCCGGGTCGTACCTACTTGAGAAATGCGTAATGATGAGCTCTTTGACGCCGGCGCTCAACGCGACTTCTGCCGCCTCACGACTTGTTGAGTGCGCCGACTTTTCAGCCTGTACCTGTTCGCTTGCATGGAACGTTGCTTCGTGAATCAGCAAATCCGCACCAGTGGCAAGTGCAATAACGGCATCCGATGGACGTGTGTCACCCGAATACACCGTCATTCGACCGCGCTTGGTTTCGCCCACATAGTCCGCGCCATTCACAACACGGCCATCCGGGAGCGTGACAATCTCTCCCGCCTTTAACTGCCCAAACAACCGTCCAGGCGGCAAGCCATCCGCTTTTGCCTTCTGAATATCAAATGCTCCCGGGTTGTCCGCCTCGCGTATGCGGTACGCATAACTCTCAGTGCGATGGTCGGTTTGACATACATCCACCATAAACCCAAGCTCTGTGAGTGACCAACCAGGTGCAACAACATCGTTCACAATCGGATACGCCGGTCGGTTACCAGTCAACCGCAGCGTGCTGTTCAGCCATCGACCAAGGCCATCCGGGCCGTGAATCGTAACCTCGGATGCTCCCCCGAGCGCGAGTCCCCGGCTGGCGAGGAGCCCTGGCAGGCCATAGAAGTGATCGCCATGCAGATGCGTTACGAAAATCCGTGTGAGCTGACTGAGGCGTAAATGCGGCATCCGCAAGAGCT
>CAIWTR010000731.1 GCA_903915615.1 uncultured Armatimonadota bacterium | reverse complement strand
GTGTGGGCTACCGATGTTGTACGCAACTGGTACGAGCATCCCACTGGGTGCCGCTTCCAAATCCGCTGGCCGTGTGGCTTTGAGGGCATCATCGGCCAGGGCAAGCAAAGCATTGGTGACATCCGAAATGTGGATGTATTCTCGCAGCGCGGCGCCGGCAGGCCCCGCGGTTACACGGGCAGGTGTCCCATCGATACAGCGTTTGATAGTGCCCGGGATAATCCGCGAAAAATTCAGGTCCCGTGGACCGTGCACATTGACAAGACGTGCAACCCGTATTGACATGTCATCCGAGACGCCTGCGAGCAACCGCGCCAGCTGATCGCCCCAAGCCTTTGTCATTTCGTAGAGACCACCATTTGCAAATGTGTCATCTGAAATGTCATTTACCGGCAGGCTGGCGTGTGTCCCATATTGCTTATCGGAAGACACGAAGACAAATGCTTTTACATTGCTCCGCCGAGCTGCCATAAGAATATTCAGCGTCCCGATGACATTGGTCTGAATCATTTCCTCAATGTTGTTCAGGTCTCTGGGATCTTTGAGAGTTGAGAGTGCCGCGCAGTGATAAATAATATCTGGACGGGCCTGTGCGATACACGCATCCACCGCACGGGCATCACGGATATCAAGGCCATCGAGCTGCATCGGCCCCAGAACACCACTCCGCGTTGCAATTCCGGTGGGGTAATCACCCCGCAAATCGTGCGCAGCGCCAAGTGCATTTCCAATAAATCCGGTGGCTCCGGAGATGACAACACGCATGATGTCCGCTTAGTGCGCCGGTGCGTTTACAGGGGGCAGCTTAGCGAGCTCATCCTTTGCGAACACACGGTCGAGAACAGGGCCATCTTCCACGATCTCACCATCACGGAAGCGGATGATCCGCGTGGCGTGACGTGCGATGTCATTTTCGTGCGTGACCATGATGACGGTCTTTCCTTCGGCATTTAGCTCTTGGAAAATGTCCATGATTTCAAAGGATGTGCGGGTATCGAGTGCACCTGTTGGTTCATCCGCGAAGACGATGACCGGGTCGTTTACAAGGCTACGGGCAATCGAAACGCGCTGTTGCTGTCCACCGGAGAGCTGATTGGGCTTGTGGTCCATGCGGTCCGAGAGTCCAACACGATTCAGCGCCCACTTGGCTCGCTCCTCACGGTTGCTTGCTCCGGCATAAAGCATCGGGAGCTCCACCTGCCGTAGTGCAGTCGTCCGCGGGAGGAGGTTGAAGCTCTGGAAAACAAAGCCGAACTTACGGTTGCGAACTTCGGCGAGGCGGTCATCGGAGAGGCGGGAGACATCGTCGCCTTCGAGATAATACTTACCCGTCGTCGGCCGGTCGAGACATCCAAGGATGTTCATATAGGTCGACTTGCCGGAACCAGATGGCCCCATGATGGCTATAAACTCACCAGCGTGAATTTGCAGCGTGATTCCTTTAAGGACGGTCAGGTCAAAGTTACCCGTCTTATAGGTCTTGGTGACATCGGTTGTCTCTAGTACGACTGGCATTGTTATCTCCGTATACAGTAACGGTTTTAGCGCTTCCTGGTTCCCGGGGGCACTTCAGGATGGCATCACAGCAACGGACGAATCCCCGAGGGCAAGGTTCACAGCATGATCGCCACCACGTCTGAGCATTCTACAGGAGAATGACCGGAGTGAAACCTTACGTGTTGATGCATCCAATACACACATTTCACGAATACCGCACATTGGTGTGTTAGCATAGGCACTGTGCGAATCGTAGTCTCAACTTGGGGTACGTATGGCGACCTGCATCCAGTTCTCGGACTGTGCGCCGGTCTTCGCCAGCGTGGCCACCACCTCGGAATCGCGACCTGCCCGCTCTATAAAGAGCGCGTCGAGGCTCTGGGCTACGAGTTCCATCCCCTCCGCCCGGACCTCCCGGACCCAAAAGACATCCACGACCTTGCACGCAGGGTGATGGACCCACGGACAGGCACGAAGACGATGCTCACGGATGTTCTTCTGCCAAGTCTTCGTGACATGGATGAAGATCTTCATACAGCATGTAAAGATGCCGATCTCCTGATTTCTCACTCACTTGTCTTCCCTAGTCCAATCGTTGCGGAGCGCCTTGGCATCCCGTTTTTCTCGATGGTCCTCCAGCCGATTGTTTTCTGCAGCGCCTACGATCCGCCCATTCCACCGGGGGTTACTAAGCTTATTGGCAAGCCGATGCCTCCTCCGGGTGTGATGGCTCCATTGCTGACGTTTGCCAAGTACCGCACACGGCGATGGGTCAAGGCCGTCGACACTCTGCGGAGCGAGTACCATTTGCAAAAGGGTGGCCATCCGCTGTTTGATGGCCAGTTTTCCCCAGATTTGACACTAGCCTTGTTTTCGCCACAGCTTGGTTCGCCGCAACCAGACTGGCCAGAACATGTTGTCCAGCCAGGTTTTTTGTTTCACGATCACCTCGAGGGTGGCGAGGCGGCCGGCTGGAGCGCGGATGTTCAGGCATTCCTCGATGCTGGGCCAGAGCCGATTCTCTTTACGCTCGGAACGAGTGCCGTTTTTGCAGCGGGCGACTTTTTCAAGCAATCGGCATGGGCCGCTTACCGTGCCGGGCACCGGTCGATTTTATTGGTGGGACGTCTCCCGGATGGCCAGAAAGAGCTGGAAGGTCTTCCTCCTGGGGCGCTGGCTGTTCCATATGCACCGCATTCGATGATTATGCCGAAGTGCTCGCTAGTTGTACATCAGGGCGGAGCAGGGACGACGGCACAGGCGATGCGCGCCGGGAAGCCGCAGCTTGTGGTGCCATTTGCCCACGACCAGCCGGACAATGCGCACCGTGTTGTGAAGGCGGGTCTCGGTGCTTGGCGTCCACGCAGACGTTGTAAAGGCATGGGATACACGCGGTTGCTACGGTCATTAATGGCGGATGAAGTCATTAAGGCAACAGCACGGCGCATCGGTGAGCTGGTTGCAGCGGAGAATGGTGTTGGCGGTGCTTGTGATGCGATTGAAAGTGCTTTCGCAACGTATCAGGCCAAGCATAAAAAGTAAGAGCCGGCGGACCGCAGCACGGCGCCGACTCACATTAACAAGTCTGCGAAAACCCTACGGCGCGTTTGTCCCCTCACGGCCATAATTGTCCACGAGGCGCACGACATCATCGAGGTGTGGTGTTGACTCTTCAAGGACATCGGAGTCTTCGAGAACTTCGAGGGTGTGAATTTCAAGCGGTCGGTTCCGCCAAGTGTAGCCGGGTTCGATGACCACAAAAAATAAGAGCCGGCGGACCGCAGTACGGCGCCGACTCAAACTTAAAAGGCTACAACAGCCCTACGGCGCGTTTGTCCCCTCACGGCCATAATTGTCCACGAGGCGCACGACATCATCGAGGTGTGGCGTTGAAACTTCAAGAACATCGGAGTCTTCCAGGGCCTCGATGGTATGAATTTCCAGCGGGCGGTTCCGCCAGGTGTAGCCGGGTTCGATGACCGTAGTGGTGAGGTTGTCGGCATCTGTGCCCTTGATCAAGTTCATCTTGCCGCGCAGCAGATAACTCGTCTCATCCTTATGATTGTGGAACTGAAGACTGAGCTTGTGGCCGGCATCCACATGGATGATTTTTCCAACGTATTGATCTGTCCAAGCGTACCAAATCTCGTAGCCCCACGGCTTTTTGACGGTAACGGGCAGGTCTTCCGGGCGAATATCCATGATGTCAGGTCTCCTAGGCCTTTACTTTACCAAAGGTGATGCCATCTTTAACCGGGGCCAGCTTCCGATGTGTAACCAGCGGCTAACCCGCTGAAACAACCTTTTGAAAAGATGCAGCATGAGGAGTAACGCGTATTCCGGCAAGCGGAGATGAGGCGCGGCTCGTAACTACGGGTGGCGCGCTGTGACTTGTGGGCGTAATTGTGATGTATGGACATCACATCATCCACTCCTCTAACCTTTCAGGGAGATGCATCGCGCTGCGAGAAGTGCACGCTTCCCACCGGGGATGTTGTCTTCCGGAAAACGGGAAGTCCAGCGGCGATTCAACGTGAGGTCGGGCAGCTGCAGCACCTCATGAACAGCAGTCGGATTCTGGTGACGCCACAGCTGCTCGGTTTTGGGGATGACTGGTTGGTGACATCATGGCTTCACGGAAGCAATTTGGCTGAGCAGTTTGCGTGTGCGCAACGCGATGCCGACCGAAGCGCCATTTGCGAGCGATTTGGCAGTGTGCTGTGCGCATCCTCGGCGATTTCAAGCAGTCTTTCCGAAGCAGATGACACATTTGAGGATGCGTTTGAGGCCATCGACCGTATCGTCCAAGCGGATTCCCGGCGGGTGATTACAGATCTGGACACCAATGTTCATGGCCGAGCGGTCGGGGATGTTTGGCGTGAGGTTATGGCGGATGGTGCAGATGTCGTTCCTGAGATCAGGTTTATGCAGGGAGATTGGTGTCTCCCGAATGTTCTAACGGGTGGTCCGGATGCATCCCAGCTGGGTGGAATCGTGGACTGGTCGGAGGCGGGCTGGATGGACTGGCGGTTTTGTATTGCGGATGGCCTCTGGAGCATTGGGTACAACAGCCGCTTGGCTGGAATTTCCCCGATGGCATTTCAGCGGGTCTTTTTAGATGTCTGTGATGTGGACCCGACGAGTGATGTCGTGGCGTGGTGTAGGAAAATACGTGCTTTGCAGGCTCTAATTTGACAAGCGTCGTTGAGCGCGATAATTTGACTACTTGCAGGGACGTGTATACGTACCCTGTTTTTTGTTGACTTGACGATAAGGGATTGGAGTAAATCAATGTCTACCGAAAGCCAGGCAGTGAAGTCTGCCAGCAACTGGGAAGGCCTCGGACCCTACCTCCGTGGAGTACGTGAGGAGCTGGGCAAGGCGATTTGGCCTACCCGTCCGGAGTTGACACAGCTGACACAGATTGTCATGGGTGTGATTGTTGGTACGGCAATCTTCTGTGGTACCGCTGACTATTTGATGGGCCAGATTGCTGGTTTCATTTTCGTAAAGAAGTAGGTAATAGACATGGCAGTTCGCCGCCGATGGTATGCCGTCCACTGCTACTCAGGGCATGAGATGAAGGTCAAGGCCACGCTTGAGAAGCGGGCCAAGTTGATGCTGCTTGAACGTAAGGTTGGCGAGATTCTGGTTCCTACGGACCTCGAGACCCGCACCCGCAACGGCAAGAAGACAGAAGTTCAACGCAAAGTCTTCCCTGGTTATATTTTGATTAATATGGACCTCGATGAGGACACATGGCACCTCGTCAAGAGTACGACCGGTGTTACAGGCTTTGTGTCGTCATCTGCGAACAAGCCAGTTCCTTTGAAGGACTCCGATGTCGAAGAGATTCGCACCGCTCTGGACCCTGCGAACAACATCGCGCGACCGAAGCGTCTTTGGGAGCCAGGGATGGTTGTGCGTGTTTCGGGTGGTCCATTCGTGGACTGTACCGGCAAGATCGAAGAAGTCATCGATGCCAAGGAAAAGCTCAAGGTAATGATTTCTCTGTTCGGTCGCGACACGCCGGTGGAGCTCGACTTCACCCAGGTCGAGAAGATTTCCTGACAAGTCAGGTAAACGTACCAGTGGGTGGAGGCTTTGAACATCCGAAACCCATACGGTACACTTGGAGCCTCACCGTGTGCTTTAGCGCGCACGTGTAGGAGACCGGATTGTCCGGTCGATCGCACTACCCGGAGTTTCTCCGGATTGAGAGGATAGCATGGCTAAAAAAGTAGTCGGCGTGGTCAAACTCGCCCTCAACGCAGGTAAAGCAACTCCTGCGCCTCCTGTTGGACCAGCTCTTGGTAGCTACGGTATCAACATGATGGAATTCATCAAGGGATACAACGAAAAGACTGCCAGCATGGCAGGTTCGATCGTTCCTGTTGTTGTCACCATTTATGATGACCGCTCCTTCATCTGGGAAACAAAAACCCCACCTGCATCGGATTTGATCAAGAAGATTCTTGGTATCCCATCCGGTTCCGCGATCCCTAACAAGGTCAAGGTCGGTGCACTTTCCCAAGATCAGCTCCGCGAAATCGCTGAGAAGAAGCTGCAGGATCTCAATGCACATGACATTGATGCTGCTATGAGAATTATCGCTGGTACCGCCCGCTCGATGGGCGTAACGATTAAGGAGGCCTGACGTGCGTAAGCAAGACCGTAAGCATGTTGTTTCCAAGCGCTACACGGCCGAGAAGGCCAAGGTCGAGAAGACCCGCGAATACGATGTAGTTGAAGCGATTGAGCTCGCAAAGTCCACATCGTCCACGAAGTTCGACTCCACCGTCGATGTTGCTGTCCGCCTCGGTGTGGACCCACGTCAGGGTGACCAAGTTGTTCGTGGCACCACCGATCTGCCTCACGGCACCGGCAAGTCCCAAAAAGTTGCTGTCTTTGCACGTGGTGCACAGGCAGAAGCTGCAACGGCTGCTGGCGCGGATGAAGTCGGCGCAGAAGACCTCATCGCCAAGATTCAGAGCGGCTGGCGTGACTTTGATGTCCTCGTAGCTACCCCTGACATGATGCCATTGGTCGGCCGTCTTGGCCGTGTCCTTGGCCCCCGGATGCCAAACCCGAAGTCGGGAACGGTTACTCCGGATGTGTCCAAGGTTGTCAATGCAATCAAGAAGGCAACCCGTGTTGCTTACCGTGTTGATAAGGCTGGTATCGTCCATGCCCCAATCGGCAAGGCTAGCTTCTCCGTCGAAGCAATCAACGAGAACCTCGTCGTTCTGTTGAATGCACTGATCAAGGCCCGCCCATCGTCCGCAAAGGGACGCTATGTGCAGAAGGTCACCCTGTCCTCCACAATGGGACCTGGTGTCAACCTTGACCTCGTGGCAGTAACACGGTCTGCAGAACGCATCTAAGCGTAGCGGAATCGCATCCAACCCCTCCGGCAACACGCCGGAGGGGTTTGTTTTTTGTCTGCATGGTATACAAGCATCATGGCTAAAGGCGTCTCCAAATCATCCCTGCTCTGGCAACGCTTCATCGTGCAAGTCGCACATGCATCCATGAAGTCACTGCAGGCAAAACCAAGAAAACAAGTCATCCGCCTCGGAAAATCTTGGGGACAGGCCGGCTACAAGCTCGTTGCAAAGAGCCGCCGGGATGCACGCCGTAATATCTTCATCGCCTACCCGACGCTTGCCGAATCCGCACGGGAAGTGATTGTCAAAGAGAGCTTTGAGCACTTCGCAGCGATGATGTTTGAGTTCATGAAGGCACCCGTCTACACCACGGAGGAAGTCCTCGGCCTGGCTGACCTCGAACCGGGAACAGAAGAGACCATCAATGACCTCATCCAGCTCAATAAAGGAGTCATTGGAGTCATCCCACACCTAGGTAACTTCGAGTTCTTTGCCCGCTGGGCTGGCTGCCGTGGATATGACTTCACCGCTGTTGTCCGAGAACCGGATGACCCGGCATTTGCAGGCCTTGTCGATGACCTGAGAGCTGGGTGCGACTATAAAGTTGTCAACAAAGGGAATGCCTTCCGCCCATGCCTCCGGGCCCTCGGTAATGGTGGCTCCGTAGGAATTCTCCCCGATCAAAATAGTGGGGATTGTTTTGTTCCATTTTTCGGGATGCCTGCGGGGACGGTGCTGGGCCCAGCCAAGCTAGCTGTGGCTACCGGTGCTCCTATCATCCCTCTGTTCTGCACACGGGAACCCGATGACCGCTATCGTATTTGGCTTGGTGATCAGATCACCGCAGCGCCTGATGCCCGTTCCCTAGGCGAGAGTGAGCTCCTTCGGTTGACCCGGGAGGTCAACATCGGGCTTGAACAAGGAATACGGCGCTGTCCAGGCCAGTATCTTTGGATGCACAACCGCTTCAAATCTGCCTTTGAAGAGAAAAACCGCTCCCGCTGGCCGGATGACATCGATGTGGAAGCCGTAATGACCCGCTGGGAGTTATCACGCACAATCAAGTAAACGCTGGATATGGTCACAGATTTGTATGCCTTATCGCCATTAACGGCGGGTAGGCGTCCCCGTAAACGCATCCACCAAACTTGCAGATACAATGGCTGCATGGAAAAGACACCTATCTTTACTGGCGCTGGACCAGCAGCCGGTGCACCGTATACCCCCGCTGTAAAAGTGGGCAACACACTGTATATCAGTGGCCAGCTCGGGATTGATCCCGAAACGGGTGCTCCGCACACAGACTTCATCAAACAGGTCGAAGGCGCAATCGCGGGTCTGTCCGCACTCCTCGAAGCCGCTGGTGGAACGCTGGACAATGTCGTGAAGACAACCTGCTTCCTATCAGGGGACATGTCGAAATTTGCTGAGTTTAATGGCATTTACGGCAAACACTTCTCGGGTATCCGCCCAGCCCGCTCGACATTTGCAGTCGCGGCACTCCCACTGGGAGCCCAAGTCGAGATTGAAGCAATCGCAGTCCTCGACTAAATAAGCCGTTGCGTATGCAACCTCCGTGCCAATATCAAAATTAACCCTGATGTAGCCCGTACCGCATGCCAAGAATACACCTTGGTATGCGGTTATCTTCTTCAATCTATCAATCCCAGCAGCAGTCGCAGCGTATAGACCCGCGGCAAATTCTCGCTAGCGAAATCATGTCGTGGTCTGACCGCGAACTTGAAGGCGCTATCGAGCGTGAGCTCGGCGAAAACCCTGCACTGGAAGCTCGGGATCACAATGGTCTTTTCGGTTCCTACGGCTCAACTGTAGGTGGCACCGGATTGACATCCGCGCTGAAAGAAAGTGGTCCACGAACACTTCAGCTGTCGGCTCTCCAGGATGGCGATGGTTTGGATGACCCTTTTGACAGGGTCGCAGGACAGGTTTCGCTTTCAGAACATCTCCGCTCACAGCTTCCAGACATCAAGTCGATGTACCCGGAGCTCAACCTCCACACGCTTCTCTATCTCATCGACAATATCGATGACCGTGGCTACCTCGATACGGATCTTGCAGATGTTGTGATGTCCAGTGGGTGTGATTATGAAGATGCCAATGAGGCATTGGAAGCGCTACAACAGATGGACCCTCCGGGCATCGGCGCTCGTGACTTACAGGAATCGCTGATTCTGCAAGCCAAACACTTGCTTGCAGATGGACAGGGTTCACAGCTGGCACTCAAAATTCTGCAGGATCACTGGATTGACTTCACCAGTAACCGTGAGCAACGGATTTGTACACGGATGCGGATATCCCCGCAGCTCTATGCAAAAGGCATCGAGTTTATCCGAAAGGCCCTTGTGCCTTACCCTGCCAGTGGCTTCCGGCCAGACCACGGTCGTGCTGAATCTGCACCTGCCGTAAAGCCCGACATCGTGTTTATCCGAACCGAAGCCGGGATTCAGGTCGAGCTCGCACGTGACTTTGAGAAAGACATCAAGGTCTCTGATGAGTGGGTCGGGATGCACCAAAACAACGACCTCAAGGATGAAGCATCCAAGCGCTATGTCCGGGACCACGTAGAGCGTGCTAAGGCATTCATGACCGGTGTTGCGCGTCGCGGTAAGACGCTGAAGGCGATTGCGATTTTGCTTGCAGAAGAGCAGCAGGGTTTTCTTGAGACGCAAAACCGCACCTTCCTGCGACCACTGACGCGTCAATCGCTGTCGGAGGCGCTTGAGCTGGATGAATCTGTTATCAGCCGCGCTGTCGCAGACAAGTGGGCGATGTTGCCAAGCGGCGACCTGATGCCAATGGAAGCCTTCTTCGGAAACTCCGAGGCTGTCCGTGAAGCCCTGTTAAAATTACTGGCATCCGAGGATTCGAATGCCCCATACTCAGACGAAGATATTGCAGCGCTGTTGACCGAGCAGGGATTCCCCCTTGCACGGCGGACGGTCGCGAAGTATCGCTCGATTGAGCGGATTTTGCCCGCACGACTTCGTAAGCGCAAGAGCGCTTAAACCGATCTGTTTGTTTTCCCTTCAAACAGCTAAACCCCGGATACTCTCCGGGGTCTTTTTTTTGCAGCTGTCGTACAGACAGTTCTGCCGGAAACATCCACACAAATCCAGAGCCAGTTTGTTTTCCCTTCAGACAGCTAAACCCCAGATACTCTCAAGGGTCTTTTTTTGCTTGCCGGCCCTAAATCTAGTCATCCAAAGACTGACTCTAAACAACATCCAGAACACAGAGCCGCACTGCTGTAGAGCACACCCATTATAGATGACTCACCAAAACGAAAGACGCCTGGTCAATCTGGAATATTCTTCTATCCGCAGGTCTACTAGTTTCCAGTAGTTTTCTTTTAAACTCACCGAATTTCATCGGTATGCTGAAGTTATGCGCATGGTTGACATCATCAGAAAGAAGCGGGATGGGCTTGCCCTGTCATCCGATGAAATCGCTTTTGTCATCCATGGTGTCACAGCTGCCAGTATCCCGGATTACCAGACCAGCGCCCTCCTGATGGCCATCGTCCTCAATGGGATGTCCGATCAGGAAACCGCTGACCTGACAGCGGCGATGGCCCACTCCGGTGAGGTCTTAGAGTGGAATGAGCCGTTCTCCGTCATCGATAAGCACTCGACCGGTGGCGTCGGCGACAAAACAAGCCTTATTGTTGTCCCGATTCTCGTGGCATGCGGCCTACATGTTTGCAAAATGAGCGGGCGTGGCCTTGGTCATACCGGTGGAACCCTTGACAAGCTTGAGGCCATTCCGGGTCTATCGGTTACACTTTCAAGTGAAACACTCCAGAAACAGACGCTGCAAGTCGGCGGCGCGCTTGCTGGGCAAAGTAAGTCCCTCGCGCCCGCGGATGGCACGCTTTACGCGCTCCGTGATGTCACTTCAACGGTCGAATCGACACCTTTAATCGTTGCATCTATTCTCTCAAAAAAGCTAGCTGGTGGTGCTGGAAACCTCCTCTTTGATGTCAAGGTTGGAGATGGCGCATTTATGCCAGAGCTTACTGCGGCGCGTGGCCTCGCGGATGGCCTCATCCGTATCGCAAAGCTCCATGGCAAACGGGTTCAAGCCCTGATCACGGATATGGACCAGCCTCTCGGCAGGATGGCTGGAAATTCCCTCGAGATCATTGAAGTTATGGAGCTCCTCAACCCAGATACATCCACCAAACCCGATAGTCGTCTCTTCACACTCTGCGTGGCACTCGCGACGAATGCATTGATTCTGGCTGAGAGCGTATCCGAGACCACAGCGGCCAGCCGTGTACAAACGGCGCTCCAATCCGGGGCCGCGTTTGATGCGTTCAAATCCATCGTAGCCGCACAAGGCGGAGATACGCATTTCCTCGATGACCCGCAGCTGTTTCCATCCGCGCCTATGGTCAAACAGGTCACAGCGCAACGCTCGGGATTCATCCAGCGCATTCCCGCTCGCACAGTCGGTGATTGTGTTGTCCGTCTGGGTGGCGGCCGTGCCATCAAAACAGACCCCATCGATCATCGTGTCGGTATTGAGACACATCTCCACGTTGGTGCGCCTGTTGCCGCGGGGGATGTCCTCTTTACGGTACATGCGGTGTCGGATGCAGCTGCGAATGCAGTAGATGTTTTGCTCGCGAACGCCGTTGAAATTTCCGATGTTCCGGTCGTGGTCAAGCCCATCGTGATTGAGAGCCGGTCATGATGTATCGCATGCGTGGCCCTGGCCTGCTGCTGCTGACTCTGTTTAGCGCAGGAGCAGTACTGGCGGACCCCACAGGCGCGCAGCGGGCACTGAGGGTTACATCACCGCCACCGGGCGGCCGGGATGCGTTTATGCCTCTGCCAAGTACGACATCGGCAGACCTGGCTCGGCGTCTCAAAGCGGATCCAAAGCTTCTGAATGTGTATGCTAAGCATTTTGGTGTGGATGCAAAGCGGATTCCAGCATTTGTCAAAGATGCGCTGGTCCTACGTCCGCTCTCAAAAGCACAGGCGGTTGTCACCTACGGCCGGACAGCAACGGGACATATTTACCCGGTTCGACAGGTGTTGCCTGCGGGGTCGCAGGTTTGGATGACACGGGATGGCAAGGCGTGGTTAAAGTGGAAATGTACGAATCCACTAGGGACAACGCTACCAATTGTTCCGATGCCGGCACGTGAAGGCAGTGGTTCGGAGGATTTCCAGCTGGAGCTCAGTCATCCATCAAGTGTCCTCAGTCCGTTACCTGAGAGTCAAAGCGCTGCGACGGTGATGAGCCTGCCGGTGCCGGGCGAGCC
>CAIWTR010000730.1 GCA_903915615.1 uncultured Armatimonadota bacterium | reverse complement strand
GGACTACGACCAACATAGCCTTGGTACGCGCCACTTAGTCCACTAAGGTTTACGCTTGCAGCGATGGCATCTGGAAATCGGTTCTGAACCGCCATCTGAACGATGTCATGTGCGCCGTGAAAATGAAGGAACAAATCACGGGAACTCAGCTGCCTCGCCGCATCGAAGGTTATGCGCAAACTACTTAGTGGATGATGAATCTCCATGTGGACATCTTCCCATATATTGCGAGCGGACATCATGGATGCCTCAATGCAGGGAAAACGCGTATCAGGACGATGCTGCATTGCGGGTACGATACAGTCGTCAAAACAATGCCAATTTTCATGACAATCCATGACATTCCTGCTGATGAAGTTACGCCAGAGCGTGTAAAGCAAATCGCGCAGGCTGGTCAGGCATCTAAGTATGTCCGGGGATACCGTAGCTTTCATTCACTGAATGAGGGTCGGATTGTCTGGTTGCTGGAGGCGAAGTCACGCGCCGATGTGCAAGCGTGGTGTGATGAGGTCGGTCTTCCCCTAACGGGAATCACCGCGGTTGATATGGAGGGGCATATCGGTGTCCTGAGACCCGTTCCGATCACGCTTCCGAACCAAATGCGCGGAAAAGTCATTCGGATCGTCGAAGACGGTACCATCGCTCTCGTTTACATCCGGGTTGCAGAAACGGATGCGCTAGTGTCTCTGGTGGATGCAGGCGTTCCGGCAGCACTGGCGCTTTCGGAAGGCTCCGATGTACGTGTGATGTTCCGAGCATCCGATATTTCACTCGCAGTTATAGAGAAGGACAAACCATTGAAGCTTAGTTTTCCCAACCAGATTCGTGGGAAGGTGACACAAATCATTTCCGGGCCCACATTGATTATTGTTCACATGGAAACAGCGGCTGGCCCCATCGTGAGTGCGATTATTCCCAGCGCAGCTGAGGCCATCGGGCTTAAAGTCGGGGATGAAGTAACGGCACTGTTTAAGGCCCTTGATGTTTCTCTTGCCACGGACACGGATGCCTGATCAAGCAGCACCCGATATGGGCGTGGCTGCTATCATCGCTGAGCTAATGTATCTGCGTCAGCATGGACATCCCCTCTCCCCGGATGACGCCGCATTGCTCGATATTCTCGACACGTTGGACCGCTGTGAACGCGATGTGCGAGCAACGGTTTCGAATGGTCAGCTGTCGGTCACATCGAGCTTTGATGGCCAGAGTGAAAACCTTCCGGATGTGCTTGGCGAGACGATTCGTCATTGGATGGAAGCGCAGGCAAAGTGGGACTTGGCTGTTACGAGTCTGTCAAACAGGCATCGGCAAACATCGAAGCGGAGTGGCCCACGTGGCAACATTGCCCCCGCATCATCGATTCGTATTCCGACATCCAATGCTGCAACAAGAGCGTTGATTTCGATAATCAACACAAAGAACTGGACTGAACATCCACTCGATGAGCAGCTGGTCACGCGTAACCCTGCAGATGGGTTACGCGTCAATTTGAGCAACCCTATTGGCTTTGATGCGCGTGCGGCGATTACTCACCTTACGAGTCATGGGGCAGCAGTCGTCCAAACATTTCTTACGCTTGCCAGTATTTGGCGAGAGCAGGCCGGGGATGCGAGCTACGACACGTATGTTGAGGTCTTTGCCAGTGACATTCTCCGCCATCAGGGGCGGCAGCAGACTCCTCGGGGTGGCTATCATAAGGCGGATACGCTCTCAAAGGGCCGGGATGTCTTTATCCTGAGTAGACTTCTTGTCCCTGTGGATGATTCGGAAAACGGTGGCGGTACGAAGTTCTCTCGATTTATCAGTGTTGAGCAGCTGGAAACGAAGGTTTCGACAGGAACATCGGAGAGCTATGTAAGATTTCGCTTCCACCTCGGGGAGCCATTTCAGCACTGGATGTCGATGTTGGACCGTGGTTCCTGGGAAGTTGCGGGGAAGCTGCTTCAGTACCACCCTCAGCGCCAGAAGTACCACATCCTCCTTGGTATCTGTCTCGCGCGCATTGCGTGGAAGTGCCGTTACGAAGGCAATACAAGTGCGGTGGTACCTTTACGGGAAGTGCTGATGCTTTCGCACTTGGACCAACATGGCCACCGTCCAGGTGCATTTGTCAGCAGTCTGGAAGATGCGCTGCAGGACCTGAATCGGGATGGCATTTTGCCGGGAGTGCGGTTGAACAAACCTGATGGCTGGATGGAGATGCCTGCATCGCAGCAAGCGCGGATGATATTGGATCGCTCGGTCATTTCGATACCGCAGCTGATCAGCTCCGAGTAAGCCCATAGGCGCGCGTCGTCTCAACATTCAACGGCTGACTCAGGAACCAGATAGTTGGTAAGTGTCATGCGACACGGGGGTCAGTTTTCAATGTCGTTTGAAAGACAATTGCGCGCGTGCTTGACCGCTCGGTCATTTCGATACCGCAGCTGATCAGCTACGAGTTATCCTACAAGAGCGCAGTTTCTGCAAATTCCACGGCTGACTCAGGAACTACATACTTGGTAAGTGTCACGCGACACGGGGTCAGTTTTCAATGT
>CAIWTR010000729.1 GCA_903915615.1 uncultured Armatimonadota bacterium | reverse complement strand
GGTGCGATGTCCTACAGCATCTACTTGCTCCACTTCCCAATCCTTGAAGCAACCAATGCATGGCTGGTGGGGAAACTTCCAACACTTGTTGTGATGGCTATTCAAGTGTGTGCAGTGATGCCGGTGCTTCTCGGACTCTCCTGGCTGAGTTACAAGTACATCGAGTTACCATTCATGCGAATGGGCAAGCGTATACGCCCCGAGGGTATATCTCAGCCAAGTTCAAATGTCGTAACGCCATAAATCCAGTCAAGCGTGATGTCTGGAAACGGTCCGGTGTACATCCGGGCCGTGGCGAAAACCTCCGTCATGCCGTACCGCCGAACGAGTGCCATCGATTCGACATTTGGCTCCGGGATATCGAGCAAAAAGCTATCTCCGGTAGGGATGCGTGCAATCAGGCTCCTAAATAAGGTATCAGCCCCTTCCGGACTGGTCGCGAACAATGGCCCAACTTTCCAGCCATCAAAACACTTGCGGACCACTCCGTACCCAGACAGGGTATCGGTAGAGTCGTTTGTAATCGCAAGTGCATGAGCATCCGGTTGGTGAATCCAGGCATTTAGGAAAGCATCCCTCTGTGCCGGGAAGCAGGCTCTATCAAGCACTTGGATGGCTAAAAATGGAACATCACGCGCATCCACCGTGCCATCAGCGCCCTGCCAATCCGCTGGCTTTACCCCTTGATAACGCGCGTTGCGATACGCATAAACCCGCCCAATTTGCTTGTAGAGGTCCACATTCTCGAGGACGCCATCCCCACCCTGCGTGCAGCCTTCCAAGTACCGACGGCCTGCCTCGTGCAGCGCCATCCCGTAGCCTTTGCCCCGAAATGCCTCATCCACGATATAGCAGCCGAAAAATCCAAAGTGGTCATCGTAGCGGACAGCGCTCACGCAGGCGATAGGCTTTCCATCCAGCTCACCGACGAGAAAGCCGCTCGGGTCAGCTGTAAAAAATGTCTCCGCATCATGGATGCCAGGATTCCACCCGGCGGCTTTCATCCACGTGATCGCAACATCCCGGATGTCTGCCACAGTCATTTCCCGGATGATGTAGCGGCCGCTGGCAAGATCGAGTGCGGCCGGAGATTGCGGATCGAGGCGCTTTTGGTCCATTTGGATGTCCTATTTCCCTTCTGCGATCGCTTCCGTCCAGCCCCAAGGGATGTACTGCTCCTTGAATGTGCCATCCGCGTTCAGATCCAGAATGCGATAACCGGGCATCACGCCATTGTTCGCACCCTTCCACCACGCGCCGCAGATCGCGCCACCGCAGAGGTAGGACACGCCATCGTAGTCGACACGGTCGAGCTGATGCGTATGGCCACTCAGACAAATCTTTACATGGCGATGCTTCCGAAAGAGAACCTTGAGCTCGTTCAAGTTCTTCGTCATCGAGTCCCCGCCCACCGTCCAGTCACCCGTCTTTTGATCATACGAACCGGCAAGCGTCGTCACGGACAGAATCGGGATATGCGTCATGATGACGGTCGGGCGTGTGTCCTGCCCAAGCGTTTGGTCCAGCCAGGCCATTTGCTCGGGGTCAATGATGGCGTTATAGCCATCCGGAGTTAGGAAAATGTTGTCGATGACAATCACATTCCAGCCGCCGACTTGGTGCGCATGGTAGGTGCGCTCGTAGCCAAAGAGGTCGAGAAACCACTTTTTGCCCCAGAGGCGCTCAGACCCGGTGGTTGCGCTGTCTTTCTTGCTCCATCCCCACGGGTCATGGTTGCCGATGGCGTGAAAGCTCTGAATGTTGGTGTGGTCCCGGCAGGTCTTTGTGAAGATATCCCACTGCGTGCGGGTGCGGGCTTCCGTTTGGGCATAGGCATCCATGATCAAATCGCCGCCAAAGAGCAATGCGGCGGGTTTGTGTTTCTGCTTCATGATGTGGTCGAGGCAGAGGGCGAGGCCTTTAGGCGCGCCGAGCTCGGGTTGCACGTGCGAGTCGGTCAAGTGGACGATGCGGGTGGACTTTCCCTTTGCCGAAACGACTGGCTGGGAGGTGGAGGCGGATGCCGCGTTTGCGAGTGACAGGGGCGCGATGGCGCCGCCAAGAATCATGTCCCGTCGGGTAATCATAGAGATGATTGTAGCGTGAGAGCGCTTTTGCAGTTGTTAACGCCAGTAGCGGCACTAGCCGATGGCTATCACAACCTTATGACGCGATTTCTGCTGCAGGTGGTCCTTCCGGGAGATGAATCATCACTTCCATCCCCTGCCCCGGCTCGCTCAAAAGGCGCATTGTGCCCCCATGTGCAGCAACGATTGAGGTGCAGATAGCCAGACCAAGTCCCGTTCCACCGTTATCACCAGGGCCACTGCGCGCACGTGCATCATCCACCCGGTAAAACCGCTCTCCCAGCCGCGAAAGGTGCTCATTGGAAACCCCGCAGCCGGTATCGCGTACGGTAATCGTTGACTCTGTCATTGCCAGCGTAATCACACCCCCGGCAGGTGTATAGCGGACTGCGTTTGAAATTAGATTGACCACCACGCGCAAGAGGTCGCTTTCGTTGCCGTAGAGCTGGGCATCCAATGGAGCTATCCGGACATCTACACTTATGTCACCCGGAATCACCAGCTGAGACAGGGCGTGTGCTGCGAGCTCATCGGCGCGCATCAAGACTTTTTGGGTCCCAAGATTTCCGGCATCCCCGCGGGCCAGAACAAGGAGACCATCCACCAGCTGTGCCATCGCATCCGCGGCTCCTTCGACGACGCGGAGGGCATCGGAAAGTGCATCCGGGTTCTGGTCGCCAAGCAGTGCAACGCCTGCAACACCTTTGATGCGCGTCAGGGGCGTTCGTAGCTCATGGCTGGCATCCGCGACAAAGCGTTTCTTCTGCGCAAAGGCCAACTCAAGCCGCGAAAGGAGGCCATTAAATGTGGATGCCAACGCGGCAAATTCATCCGTACCGATAACGGGGAGCCGCTCGGAGAGCGTGGATGCCCCAATCCGCTCTGCTGCAGCTGTCATCTGTTCGACCGGTTGCAGAACCCGTCGTGTGATCCAGAATGCAATCGCGCACGCAATCAATAAAACCACTGGAGAGAGCATCAGGAGTGTCCGATCAACTGCCTGAACAGAGCGCTCGATGTCAGCGATTGGGTAAGGGACCTGAATCGCACCGACGACGTTTCCACTTTGTCGAAAAGCAACTGTGAGGATGCGAAATGGCTCATCGTAAGCGATCACCCGTGTCGTCTGGACTGGCTTTGCCGCGGTCATATTCACGGCACGCTGATCCCACGCGAGGAGGGTGTCCCCACCCGGAGGCGCAGTGCCATCCAGCATCACAACCACAGGTTTGTACGGGTTTCCACGGTTTGGCGCAGGCCCTCTCGGTGCTCTGTCCGCCGGCTCGCCGCGCTGCAGGCGTGCAGCTGTTCGATCCGCACGGGTTGCCAGCTCACGGTCGATGGTTCCGTAAAGCGTTGATGAAGTCAGCTGCCGGACACCCAGACCTGCGGCTGTAAACACGCCAATCAGAATCATGGATGAGCCGAGAATCAGCTGCCAACGGATTCCGCCCAGCTTGGGGAACACTTGGATGCTCATTCGCCCTCGGGCCGCCGGACGCAATAGCCAACGCCCCAAATGGTGTGGATCAGCTTGGCCTCGTGGTCGTCATCCACTTTGCGGCGGATGCTGCGGATACAGACATCGACCACATTTGATGCCGTGGCATCACAAGCCCAAACACGGTTCAGAATCGCATCACGGGTAAAAACATGGCTCTCGCGCTGCGCCATCGCGCAAAGGAGCTCATACTCCCGGAGGGTCAGCGTGATGTCCATTCCAGCACGGGACACGGTATGGCGTTGCGTGTCAATCTCGAGGTCTGCAATCCGGATGATGGTGCCTTTGTGCTCAGAATCCCGGCGTGAAAGTGCGCGGACACGTGCGAGAACCTCACGAAAATCAAATGGCTTTGCGAGGTAGTCATCCGCGCCGGCATCCAGGCCACGAACCCTGTCATCCACTGTTCCCAGCGCGGTGAGCATCAGGATTGGAACCGTGATGCGCTCCGTGCGCAGTATCCGGCAGAACTCTATTCCACCGATTCCGGGGAGCATCACATCCAGGATAACAAGCTGAAATGTCTGGCTTCTGGCCTGCTCCAAACCTGATAAGCCATCGGTTGCACTCACCGCGGTGTACCCGGCATTTTGCAACCCGGTCTGGAGCAACGCTGCCGTGCTGTGATCATCTTCAACAATCAAAATGCGCATCAGAGCTCTCATCATCCACTGAATTCATGAAATG
Source organism: uncultured Armatimonadota bacterium (assembly GCA_903915615.1). GTDB lineage: Bacteria > Armatimonadota > Armatimonadia > Armatimonadales > Armatimonadaceae > CAIRTT01. Next base: position 1,592 of record CAIWTR010000729.1, on the reverse strand, counting down.
CCGGTGAAATCAGCTCGATGAATTCATGCATTTTTCATTTGTGCTTGCCATATTGGCATCATCTGGAGGTGTCGACAAATGTTGATGCGGAGTTTATTTGGGCTGATGGCTTTGGGTACAGTCATCGGTGGTGGAATCGCCATTTCTGGCGTTTCTGAAAACCGGGAGCCTTTGCCAACCAACCGTGTGGCAAACCCGATGCCGGCTGCCAAGCCGAATTTCATCCTCATTTTGGGTGAAGGTCATGGCAATTCCAGCCTGCCATTTACGCAAGACCCAGCGCTTCCGGATGCCCGTAACACTGGTGTAAAAATGCCGGCTTTTGAAGATGTTGCCAATAACGGAATTCGATTTAGTCGGTTTTATGCCGCCAGTCCCCGGTGTACACCGACGCGCGCCGCGCTCCTAACGGGCAAAACAAGTGGTCGCTTACAAATGACGTTTGTGAATGAGGGCCGTAAGGATGATGCATCCAATACAAAAATGCTCCCCCCACGGACATCCACAGAGCTTGCCGCCACTGAGACAACTCTCCCGGAAATGCTCCAGAGTGCAGGTTACGCGACTGCCCACTTTGGCAAGTGGCATGTTGGTCGGAGCAATCCATCCACGCATGGCTTTACTGAAAATGATGGCGCTAACAACAATGGCGGTCCAGAAAATGTTCAGGATCCAGCCACATTGCAGACACCCAAAAATGCTGCTGCAGCCGTGGAGTTTGTAAAGAAGCAAATCGCCGCAAAGAAGCCGTTTTATGTGCAGATTTCGCAGTATGCGAGCAAGGCGGATGTAGACCAGGAGCGGATGGACACGGCCCTGGCTGACCTCCAGAAACTACTGAAAGAATCTGGTCAGGCTGAGAACACGTACATCCTGTACACCACGGATCACGGAACACCGGGCCGCAATTCGCCATTTAAGGCTGGAAAGGGATTTCTGACAGAGGGCGGCATCCGCGTGCCGTTGGTTATCAGTGGTCCGGGCATCCCCAAAGGCAAGTTTGTATCGACGCCTGTCACCACAATGGACATTTTCCCAACGGTTGCTGAACTAGCGGGTGTGACGACGCTACCAAAGGACATCGATGGTGGCTCCGTCGTTGCGATGTTGAAATCTGGAATGGCGGGCAAAGCTGCCGGGCGCTCGGAGGACATTTACTTTCACTTCCCCCACTACGACATGAACAACGGTGGACCCTGCTCGGCGATTGTCAGCGGCGATTACAAGCTGATTCGCTACTACGAGGATGACCACTTTGAGCTCTACAACGTCGTAACGGATCCAAGTGAGCGTCGCAATTTGGTTACGGACAAACCTGAACTCCTCAAGGAGATGACCGGCAAGCTTGAAGCCTATTTGAAGTCGATCAATGCGGGGATGGCGACAAAGAATCCTAACTTTGATCCCAACAAGCCATCCGATGGTGCTCCGCAGCGCGGTCGCAAGGGCGGGTTTGGTCCTGCTGAAGGCACACCCGGCGGCGGTGGAGGCCAAGGTGGTGGCGGTCGTGGTGGACGCGGCGGAAATGGTGGTGGGGGCAACGGCGGTGGAGGCAACGGCGGTGGCAATGCAGGCGATGGAAACGGAGGCTG
>CAIWTR010000728.1 GCA_903915615.1 uncultured Armatimonadota bacterium | reverse complement strand
GGAACAACGCCGCGCCGCAGACCGAAGGCTGTCACTCCGGCTGTAGATAACGCACCGCGTTAGGGGCTCATCCTACAGCTGATGATCGTGGCTGGTATGGCTGACATCCGTGCCATGGTGCTGTGATGCACGGAGCATTTTTAGCTCGCTGACCAGCTCATGGATGATTTTGTCCTGATACTTCAGGTGTTCCATGATGACGCGAATCTCCGCCTCAGCCCTGATATTTGTCTCATAGTCACTGTTTGCCTGTCGACGATCTTTTTCTGCCTGGCGGTTCTGACTCATCATCACAATCGGACCTGTGTACGCCGCCTGAAAACTCAGGGCAAGGTTCAATAAAATGAACGGATATGGGTCCCACGCCTTGTCCGAATTCTGCATCGCCAGCACCACGTTCACGGCAATCCAGATGACCAAGAGGAAACTCTGGATGGCGATGAACGGCCACGAACCAACAACGGCAGCGACAGAATCAGCCAGAATCTGTGCGGGCGTACGGTTCTGCTCAAATTCGGCATCCACGTTTTTGATGGATGGATGCGTATGCTCAAACTGGGTTACCGGACCGGCCTCGAGGTACATGTCATCCATGCAGTAACCCTATCACTCATCCGGATTTTGCATGGTCCGCCATTCAGCCGAATCGTCTTTGGGCGGTCTTAGACAGCATGGCCATCGGTGTTCTGACACTCAGTCAGACGGTTCGCTTACCCGAGCAGAACAATCTTGTCCCCGACAACAGACACCTGATTGCGCAAAATCGTAGTCCAGCGGTCGGTGCGGTTGAGGGCCATCCACTGCAACCCGGAATCCGTCGCGGGCTCGCCGGCCTTTTCTCCAGCCGGGATGTTTCGCCAGGCAATCACCAAATTGGCCTTTGGTGCGAAAACCGTATGCCCAGGGCTCATAAACCAGTAATCGATTTGCGCAAGCTTCTCATCCATCACACCAAAAGCAGTCACTTCGTTTTGCCGGGATGCTGTCTTGACAACAATCCTGCCATTAACGCGGTCGGCGAGTGGTGAAAGCGAAAGACCATCCGGGATAAAGCCCATCCGCTGCTGCATCGCAAGTGATATCGTCACCTTGCGCTCCACTTTCCCAGGAGTAACAAGGGTGATATCGCCGGCGCCACGTGTCACCACAGAGATGCCCTTGCCAAACGACACCGCTGTTCCGCCGGTTGTGGTGTTCGCAGCGCTCCGGGAGATTTCACCACGCCCGGTCGCGACACAAACCGTTGCCACAGCAGAAACATTTGGCTGCGGATCGGCGAGCGAGATACGGATATCGGCATTGCCATGCCAGTCCCAGTGAGTTGATGTCTCATCCAAGCGGCCTGCAGACCACACCTTCATAGTCTGAAGATTCAAGACAACGATACGCTTGAAGCCGCTCACGCCATTTCCGCCATCGAAGGAGTGGACCATCGCGAGCTGTTTGCCATCCGGGGATGTCTTGAGCTCTCCATAATGATGACCAGCACCTTGTGCGGTATGGATAACCTTGGAGCGTCCGGATGCGATATCAACGCAGCAGATTGCATCTGATTTGCCGATGACAGCACTGGAATAACTATAGTACGCGCGGCGGTTATCGGGCGAGACGGTAAAGCTGCCGACACTGAATGTGCCTTTTGTAAGCTGAGTATGACTCTGCGTTGCAACATCGGCGATGTAGAGCTGCTTGTTGCCCACGACAGGCAGGTCGTTTCCCGTGAAAACCTGACCACAAAACAAAAAGCGAGGCTTACGGGCATCAATTGGAGAGGTTGGGTTTGTGTTCATGATTTTGTCCAGTTAGAAATTACTATGCTATTGCAAACTGTTTAGTAAGACTAAAGCAAATCAGGTGCCAGAACGTATTTGCTCAATACCTGTTTCGACAGACATCCGCCTTCGAATTCCGCTAGAATCCACCAACGATGTCCTTACAACCACAAACTCTGTCGCGTTCACGATATGCCGATGACATGGCACTCCGCGCCCTTCGCTTTTTTCTGGATGCCAGCCACCCAGAATCTGGCCTGACGCTTGACCGGACTAACAATACGCTTGGCTCCGCGGGCCAGACACGCATCGCCAGCATCGCCGCCACCGGCTACGCCATCACGGCATTCTGTATTGGAGTCCACTACGGCTGGCTTGACCGCCGTACCGCGATATCG
>CAIWTR010000727.1 GCA_903915615.1 uncultured Armatimonadota bacterium | reverse complement strand
TGTCTTCGATGTCAACCTACGCCAGCACTATTACTCCGCCGACATCCTCAAGCAGGGATGTCACAATGCGGACATCCTCAAGCTCAACGATGATGAACTTCCAATCGTCTGTGGCCTCCTCGGCATCGCCGCGCCGGAGGAAATCCGTGCACCACACGATGACCGCCCACATCCGGACATCGATAAAATCCGTGACCACTTCAACATCGGAACGGTTCTGGTAACCTGCGGGGCAAGGGGAAGTCTTGTCGCATCGGAGCAGGGCTGGAGCTGGCTGGCATCCGTGCCCGTAGATGTCGTCGATACGATTGGGGCCGGGGATGCCTTTACGGCTGGATTTGTCGCGGGCATCCTCGCCGGGGAGACTGACAGCGCTGCGCAGGCCCGCGCAACGAATTCGGCGGCACGCGCTTGTACGCACGCCGGGGCGATGGGCTAACCCAAAATGGTTATCAAGCCAACACAGCTACAGAAAGATATCGCCGCCTGGTTGGGTGACCTGACCACGGGCAAGATTGTATTCAATGCTAAAGATGACCGCGGAGCTGTGCTTGATTCGCTCAACCCTGTCATCTTCCGGGATGGTAGCTTTCTCGCCATCCACCATTCTTTGGATGCCGGAAGTTTTCGCCTGAACATCGCCGAATCCGACGATGGCTTTGTATGGAAGCATGTCCGCGAGCTGGCAAACCACGGGTCACAGGGAGAGCTGTTCGCCGCCACGGATGGCAGCTGGTGGGTGGCATTTGAGTCCGATGCCCCAGACAGCGTGCATATTCGGCTCCAGCGTTACCGCACCCTCGCGGCGCTTCGGAGGGGTGAGCCTCTCCTCGATGAGCTTCTCCCAAGGAGTTTGGCGCCATCCGCCGAGGGCACCCCGAGCTTTGAGAGCACCAATGGTGATAGCGCAAAGCTGAGGCTGCATTATTACCGCGAGCGGGATGTCGACCGGGCGGCATCCGGTGAGTTTCGTGGACGTGGTCGCTGGGATGCGAAAGTCGATGACCGCTGGAACCAGGGACTTGAAGGTTTGGGTATCAAAGGAAACATCGGGGGACGGACGAAAATCCGCCTTGCAGGCAAGGACTGGTATATCCAGGAAGGTCAGCTGGCTAAAAATGACTGGGCAAGCTGGCGCATTTGGTTGATCGACAGCAAATCTTTGGCGCCAATATCTATTCCTGTACGTACCCCTGGGGGGTCTCGGTCGTTTGCAAATCCGCATGCCGTTCGTGTCGGAACATCCCGTGAAGAGCTTTTGCTGACGCTGTTTATGCCGACTGAAGGCAATGCGCCAAGCGAAAAAGGCGAGGCGATTTCCGTGCGGCGAATCCCAGCGCAGTGGCGGTAGAAAATTGGTTCTTATTTTTAGGTGGGGAACGGTTCGGTAGGAATGTCTGATAACGAACCCTCGGAGGGCAATGCGCCATTTGAAAAAGGCAAGGCGATTTCTGTTCGACGTATCCCGGCGCAGTGGAGGTAGAAAAATGGTTCTTATTTTTAGGTGGGGGATGGTTTGGTAGGAATGTCTGAGAGCGAACCCTGGGATGGCAATGCGCCGAGCGACAAAGGCGAGGCGATTTCCGTTCGGCGTATCCCAGCGCAGTGGCGGTAGAAAATTGGTTCTTATTTTTAGGTGGGGGATGGTTTAACACCAACTTATGGATGCGAATTTTCGGAAGGCAATGCGCGAAGCGAAAAAGGTGAGGCGATTTCCGTTCGGCGTATCCCCGTGCAGTGGCGATAATCCGTAACCATTGAGCCAGTTTTAAGTTTGTGGAGGTAGGACACTGATGTCACTCAAAATTGCGATGATAGGTGCCGGGTCTATCGGCTTCACTCGCCGCCTGATCGCCGATATTCTGACCGTTCCCGAGCTAGGAAGCACACAATTTTCCCTGATGGACATCAATGAGCACAATCTCTCGATGGTGCATCAGCTCGTGGAGCGGGATATCCAGGCAAATGGCGTCGCCGCAACGGTTACCGCAACGACAGACCGCCGCGAAGCCCTCCAAAATGCGGACTACATCATTTGCACTATCCGGCAAGGCGGCCTGGATGCATTCGCCACAGACATCGATATTCCCCTCAAATACGGAATCGACCAGTGCGTTGGCGACACGCTCTGCGCTGGTGGAATCATGTACGGCCAGCGTGGAATTCCAGCCATTCTTGACATTTGCCGTGATATCAGGGATGTCGCAAAGCCAAATGCACTGCTGCTGAACTACTCCAACCCGATGTGTATGCTGACATGGGCGGCCAACAAATATGGAGGTGTGCGCACTGTGGGACTCTGTCACGGCGTTCAGGGCGCACAGCACCAGATTGCCAAATGCGTTGAATTTTGGGCGAAGTCACACCACATCCTCGATGAAGATGAGGCCGTCACCCGGCAGGATATCGACTTTGTCTTCAGCGGCATCAACCATCAGACATGGTGCATTAAGGCCACGTGGCAAGGGGTTGATCTGATTCCACTCATGCCCGAGCTTTTCGATGGCCATCCGGAGTACCCGAAGACCGAAAAAGTCCGCATCGATGTCCTTAAACGCTTTGGCTACTACAGCACCGAATCCAATGGACACCTCTCCGAATACCTTCCGTGGTACCGAAAGCGTCCAAGCGAAATCATGGACTGGATTGACCTCTCCAGCTGGATTAATGGTGAGACGGGCGGTTATTTGCGCGTTTGTACCGAAGGTCGAACATGGTTTGAGACCGACTTTCCGAACTGGATGAAGGAAGAGCCGAAGAAGTTCACACCGGAATCCCGCTCGGATGAACATGGCTCTTACATCATCGAGGCGCTTGAGACGGGACGCGTTTATCGCGGCCATTTCAATGTGGCAAATGCGGGTTACATTTCCAATCTCCCCGATGGCTGCATCGTCGAAGTTCCCGGCTATGTCGACCGAAACGGCATTAATGTGCCAGTCGTAGGACCGCTCCCACTTGCCTGCGCCGCGACGTGTGCCGCAAGCGTTCGCGTTCAGGAAATGGCCGTCGAGGCAGCGATAAACGCAGACGTTATATTATTGAAGCAGGCGATGTTACATGACCCATTGGTGGGTGCGGTCTGTAACCCCGAAGAGGTTTGGCAGCTCACGGATGAGCTGCTCGTCGCACAAGCTGAGTGGCTACCGCAGTACGCCGCGAAGGGTGCAATCGATGATGCCACAAGAAGGCTCGAAACGGCTGAACGCCTCGGGATGCGTGTCAAAACGGATGGGACCTACCAGGGCGCAGCGCGCATTGCGATCAAGTCTGTGGATGCGCTACAGGCGGATGCAACAGCAGCACGAGAAAATGCACAAGCGGCTGATAAAGGAAAGCAGACACATAACGCGTAGGACTGGGCGGGAAATACCACATCAAGGTTAGAATGGAGGTCCAATGGACGACGTCACAGGCATCTTAAAGACCCTCCTCAGCTTGACTGCGCTCGTGGATCCGCTTGGCGCCATCCCGGTCTTCCTGACCGTCACCGCGCATCAAAGTGCACAAAAACAACGTCTGACCGCCCGAAGGGCAGCTCTCTGGGCCTTTCTCATCCTGCTGATTTCCGCTGCAGCAGGAAAATATGTCCTCGAAGTGTTTGGGGTTTCTGTTGCAAGCATGCGCGTCGCCGGAGGCATTTTGTTCCTGTTCATGGGCATCGAAATGCTACGGGCCGAGCCAAACCGAACCATCAATGAGGATGAAGTTGAGGAGGCAGAGCATCACAACGATGTCGCAGTCGTTCCGCTGGCTCTGCCGCTGCTCGCCGGTCCAGGGGCGATGGG
>CAIWTR010000726.1 GCA_903915615.1 uncultured Armatimonadota bacterium | reverse complement strand
TTTCTTCTGAGATGTCCATGATGCCATGCGAATTACGCAGTGATGGTGTCACGGGGCATGAACCCATCCGGGAGCTGGTGTAGGAGCGTGTTTTTTCTTATTTCTTCTCAGATGTCCATGATGCCATGCGAATTACGCAGTGATGGTGTCACGGGGCATGAGCCTATCCGGGAGCTGGTGTAGGAGAGTGTTTTTTCTCTTTTCTTCTCAGATGTCCGTTATGCCATGCGGATTACGGTGTGATGGTGTCACGGGGCATGAACCTATCCGGGAGCTGGTCTAACCATGCTGCGTATCGAAGGAACATCCAGCGGGTCATTCTGTGACAACGTCTCACGCCGACAATTTCTGAAAGTCGGTGCAGTTGGTGCCCTCACCCTCCCACAGCTCCTCGCAGCCGAGGCCCAGGCTGGGGTTGGCAATAGCCATAAAGCCGTCATCATGATCTACCTCCCGGGCGGCATCGGGCATCAGGATTCCTTCGACCTCAAAATGGACTCGCCGTCTGATATTCGTGGTGAATTCAAGCCCATCAAAACCAACCTCCCCGGGCTTGAAATCTGCGAATATCTCCCGAAACTTGCCACCATCATGGACAAGTGCACCGTGATTCGCTCGCTGGTTGGCGCACGGGATGAGCACGCATCCAACCTCTGTATGTCCGGCTATACGCAGGCAGAGACATCTCAGCTCCACAGACCAACAATGGGCTCCGTCCTGTCCCGTCTCGAGGGCTCTGTTGACAAAACCGTCCCGCCATTTATTAATATGGCCGCACGAACTCAACACCCGCCTTACAACGACCCCGGCCCGGGATTTGCTGGAATCGCACACTCTGCGCTAAACCCAAACGGCCCGATGATGGCTGATATGACCCTCGGTGGCATCACCCTGGATCGCCTCGCGCACCGACGCCAGCTGTTGACATCATTAGATGCCTACCGCCGCAAAGTTGACTCCCTCGAAGGTCTCGATAGCCTCTCGCAAAAAGCGTATGACATTTTGACATCGAGTAAGCTCGTCAACGCGATGAACCTCGACAAGGAAGATCCCAAGGTTCGTGCCCGCTACGGCAAGGGGATTACCGCGGTTCAGGGGGATGCATCCCCGATGTTGAACGAGCAGTTCCTCGCAGCCCGGCGGCTGGTTGAAGCCGGCGCGCGCCTTGTTCACATTTCCTACGGCTTCTGGGACTGGCATGGCAATAACTTCAAAATGATGAAGGAGCATCTGCCACATTTGGACCAAGGCGTACATGCACTCATCACGGATCTCCACGAGCGTGGGCTGGACAAGGATGTCTCTGTCATCGTCTGGGGTGACTTTGGCCGAACGCCTAAGATCAACAAAGATGCTGGCCGTGACCACTGGCCACGTGTTTCGTGCGCTCTTCTGGCGGGTGGCGGGATGCGGCATGGACAGGTAATCGGGTCCACGAACCGGCTTGGCGAGGAAGCGGATGACCGGCCGATTGACTACAAGGATGTCTTTGTAACGCTCTACAACCAGCTGGGGATTGACATCGTCAACACGCCTGTTCCTGAGATGAATGGCCGTCCAAACTATTTGTTTGCGGGCCACGAGCCTATTCGTGAGCTGGTGTAGAAACGTGATCTTTTCTTTTTTCTTTGGGATGATTGAGACGCCATTCGGATCACCCGGCAGTGCTGCGGGACATAAACCCATTCGCGAGCAGGTGTAGCCAGTGCCCGGTTTTCTGATTGTTGTTGCTGGAATTGCTTTGGCATCCACTGGGATTCCCCAGCAAAAGCCTGCGCCACCACCTGCGGCTCCCAGCTACCAAAAAGACATCGTTCCAATCCTGA
>CAIWTR010000725.1 GCA_903915615.1 uncultured Armatimonadota bacterium | reverse complement strand
TCATAGCCAAGATAGGCATCCAGCGACTTTTCAACTTGCCCCACAGGTCGTCCAGTACGCGCGGCATAGTCAAGTACCTGATCTTTGGCCAATGTTCCAACACTGAAGTACTTAGCTTCCGCATTCGGGAACACAATGGCGCATACAGATGCCGCAGGTTCCATTGCCAGGCTCTCAGTCAGGGTAATTCCAGCAACACGGTCAGGATCAAGGACATTAAAAAGTGTTACTTTTTCAATATGGTCGGGACATGCTGGGTATCCGGGGGCTGGTCTGACACCGATATAGTTCTCAGCAATCATTTGCTGCAGCGGCATATCCGCGGGTTCAATCCCGAAGTTCTCGCGCATCACATGGTGAACATATTCTGCGGCAGCCTCTGCGAATCGATCGGCAAGGGATTCAAGCAAGATCGCGCTGTAGTCATCACCATTCGCCTTGAATTCATCAACGCGTGCTGCACATCCATGTCCAGCAGTGACTGCTAGCATCCCAATCCAGTCATCAGATGGCTTTACATAATCTGAAAGACACTTGTTTTTTGAGCCGCTGGTTTTTGATCCCTGTTGGCGAAGGAAGTGCAGGACGTGTTCGGAGTCAGAAGCATCCGTAATGACAACATCATCTCCCGAATTACAGGCTCGATAGTAGCCATATGATGCCTTCGCTGCAAGCCACTTCTCACTGATGACCTTATCAAGCATCACTTGGGCATCATGGTAAAGACTCGTCGCAACCTCGCCGACGACCTCATCGGTTAAGATCTCCGGATAGCTGCCATGAAGATCCCATGTGATGAAGAATGGCTTCCAGTCGATGAAGTCCCGAAGAGTGCTCAAGTCGAGACTCTCACCAATGTGTGCTGATGGGTCGGCTGGGGACACCGTTGGGCGCTCATCCCATTGAATGTCTTCAGCGTTCTGTCGAGCCAGCCCGAGTGGTATAAGATTTGAACCGGCTTGCTTACGTGCGAAACGCTCACGCAAAACAGCTTGTTCAGCCAGATTAGCATCCAAAAATGCGGATGATTCCGTTGACACAAGGCTTGTCGCAACAGGGACTGCCCGGCTGGCATCAAGGACATGGACGACACCGCCGGAATACTTTGGTGCAATCTTGACCGCAGTGTGCTTACGACTCGTTGTTGCACCACCAATGAGCAATGGAATCTTCAACCCACGCTCTTCCATTAACTCGGCAACAATCATCATTTGCTCAAGGCTTGGCGTGATGAGTCCTGACAAACCGACAATATCGGCTCCGATTTCAACTGCCTTGTCCACAATCTTTTCAGCGGGACACATCACGCCAAGATCGATCACTTCAAAGCCATTACAAGCGAGGACTACGCCTACGATGTTCTTGCCAATATCGTGGACATCACCGCGGACCGTAGCTATAAGAAACTTACCTGCTGATGATGAGTCAACCTTTTCTGCTTCAAGATAAGGCGTCAGAACTTTGACAGACTGTTTCATGACTCTGGCAGATTTAACAACCTGAGGTAAGAAGAGCTTGCCAGCACCGAAAAGATCTCCGACATGCGTCATCGCCTGCATAAGGGGACCTTCGATCACCTTCAGAGGGCGTTGAAGGTCATTGAGGGCCTCAAGCGTGTCCTGATCGATGAACTCCGTGATTCCGTGCAGGAGAGCATGGCCAATCCGTTCCGTGACAGAGTGGCTTCTCCACTCCTGTGCAATGACAACAGCCTTCTCACCAGAGTCCCGATACTTTTCTGCAAGTGTTGTAAGGACATCTGTGGCGCTATCGGTACGGTTCCACAGCAAGTCATTAACGGCATCCATGAGGTCCGAAGGAATGGCATCGTAAGGGGGGAGGGCGCCCGCATTAACGATTCCCATGTCCAGTCCAGCCTTAATGGACTCAAACAGGAATGCACAGTGGATGGCTTCGCGTACCGGGTTGTTCCCCCGGAACGAGAAGGAGATGTTCGAGATTCCACCCGATACACGCGCACCTGGTAGATTGGCCTTAATCCATCTGACGGTCTCTACAAAGTCGATGGCATAGGTACGGTGTTCATCCATACCTGTACCAATGACGAGGACATTCGGGTCGAAAATGATGTCTTGCGGGTCTATCTGTGCACTCTTAGTTAGGAGGTCATAGGAACGTTGGCAAACATTGATCCGGCGTTCTAATGTGTCTGCCTGACCATACTCATCGAAAGCCATCACGACCATCGCAGCACCGTAGCGCTTAAGGAGCTTGGCCTTTCGAATAAACTCTTCTTCGCCTTCTTTGAGAGAAATGCTATTGACAATCGGTTTGCCAACACAGCACTTCAATCCAGCAATGAGGACATTAAAGTCCGATGAGTCGATGACGAGGGGAACCTTATGGATGGCAGGTTCTCCATGAATAAGGTTCATAAAGCGCGTCATAAGCGCCGCAGAGTCACTTAGACCATCGCCATCAAAACAGATGTCAAGCAGCTGAGCGCCATTGTCAACCTGCTCCAAGGCAATTGCGAGGGCAGCATCAAAGTTACCTTGTTGAATAAGGCGCTTGAACTTTAGGGATCCTGCGACATTACAGCGCTCACCAATATTGATGAAGTTGGTCTCAGATGTCACATTGAAAGGGTAGGTTCCAGCCAGCCTGAGTGTTTCAACCAGCACTGGAGCCTGGCGCACTGGGCGTCCATTAACGGCATCAACCAGCTTTTCAATATGCTTTGGCGTTGTCCCACAACATCCACCGATGATATTGATCCACTTATTTTCAATCCAGGGCTGAACCAGCTCTGCCATCAGTTCCGGGCCCATGTCGTAGCCGGTCGGGGCAAGCGGATTTGGTAGACCTGCGTTTGGATAAACG
>CAIWTR010000724.1 GCA_903915615.1 uncultured Armatimonadota bacterium | reverse complement strand
TGGGAGAGGGAATTCCCCCGGACACCTGAAGAACGGTGTGGGATGCTTTTTTGGCGGATGCACCGCTGTGCGCGTGTTCTGTTCAGTCTTCGATTTCATCTTGGTGAGATGTCTGCAACTGAATGCGTCGATTTTCTGGTGCGGGAATGCGGTCATGAACCAGCCAATGCACACGCTGAGATCAGGCGCAGTGTTGGCAATCGCTACCCACCTCTGTATCAGCTGGCGTACCAGATTGGCGGGATGCAAGTCCGGTCGCTCTATCGCGAGGCACTTTCACTCGGATGGACGCCAAAAGCGTTTCATGATCGCTTTCTACAGGAAAATGAAATGCCAATTTCGGCTGTAAGGGCACTAATCCTCGGATTACCACTAAGTGATGGAGAGCTCAGGCAGTGGCGATTTCTGGACAGCGATCAAGCGTATAGTCGCTAAAGACAAATGTCCCTGCCAGCAATTACTTATATATCTGGCAGGGAAAGTGACTGTTTACGCCATCGCTGGCGGTGCATCCTTGGCTGGCAACGTCGGAGCCAGAGGGATGACCTTTTCGGGGACGACCTGCTGCGACCCCGTTGCACTCGTGCGCTTGGCACGTGCCTTAGGCTTAAGCGCAAGATCTACCACCTCGAGGACATCGGAGACGTACACGATGTTCAAGTCAGCGCGAACATCCTCAGGGACAGCTTCCATAATATCCTTGCGGTTTCGTGCAGGGACAATCACAGTCGTACATCCTTGACGATGCGCCGCAAGCAGCTTTTCCTTTAGGCCACCAACGGGCAGCACACGTCCAGTCAACGTAACCTCACCGGTCATCGCCAAGTGCTCTTCAAGGGGGCGCTGTGTAAGCAACGACACGAGAGCGGTCACTAGAGTGATACCCGCGCTTGGACCATCCTTGGGAACAGCACCGGCCGGCGCGTGAATATGAATCTCTGATGTTTCCCAGAAGGTAGGATCGATACCAAGCCTCGCTGCATTAGCTCTTACGTAGGAAACAGCCGTCTTTGCAGACTCCTGCATCACTTCACCAAGGCGACCAGTGAGCTGCACAGTCTTTGAACCGGGCATGCGTGTCGTTTCGAGGACAAGCGTGTCACCGCCGACGGCTGTCCACACAAGGCCCACAGCCGTTCCTGGTACACCGGCATATGGCGTGATTTCGTCACTGTCATAGCGAGGCGATCCAAGAAGCTCTGTGATTCCATCCACAGTTATTGGTACTGCGATAGGTGAACCTTCCGCTTTGCGTCGAAGCTGCTTACGGCAAAGTGACCCAATCGTACGTCCGAGTGACCGAACTCCGGCCTCACGGGTGTAGCCATGAATTAACGGTAGATATGCATCCGGTGCGATATCGAAGTCAACGGCATCGACCATGTACTCCTTGCGCTGTGCGGGCACGAGATGGCCGGCGGCAATAGATGCCTTCTCACGGTCTGTGTAGCCACTCAGCTCTACAATTTCCATGCGGTCACGCAGGGGAGCCGGAATGCCATCCAGACCATTAGCAGTCGTAATGAACAACACCTTTGACAGATTGAATGGCGCATCGATGTAGTGGTCGCGGAAAGACTTGTTCTGCTCCGGATCAAGGGCCTCAAGGAGAGCGCTCGCCGGATCGCCCCGCATATCACTTGCCATCTTGTCGATTTCATCCAAGACAATCACCGGGTTATTGGTTCCCGCGCGTCGAAGCGTCGTGATGATCTGTCCGGGGAGGGCACCCACATAGGTACGCCGATGTCCACGAATCTCGGACTCATCACGAACGCCACCGAGGCTAATCCTGCCGTACTCTTTTCCGAGGGCACGGGCAATGCTGCGTCCAAGGGATGTCTTGCCAACGCCTGGAGGTCCTACAAGGCACAAAATTGGTTGGCGAATGTTTCCTTCAGGGACACTTAGACGCACTGCCAGATGTTCGACAATCCTGTCTTTGATATCTTTCAGCCCATAGTGGTCTTCATCCAGCATACGTTCCACATTGACAACCGTTGCCGTCTCAGGCGTACTCGTCGACCAAGGAAGGGCAAGCACTGTCTCAACATATGTTCTGCTCACACTGTGCTCAGGACTGGCTGGATTGAGTCGGTCAAGTCGATCGAGTTCGCGCTCAACTTCCTTATGCGCTTCCTCTGGGAGCTTGAGCTTCTTCAACTTGGTGCGAAACGCTGCAAGCTCACGGTCACGTTCCGGCCGCTCGCCAAGCTCGCGCTTTATTGCTTTCATCTGCTCACGCAAGTAAAACTCACGCTGAGCCTTTGACATTGCGCCGGCGGCTTCCTGGTGAATCCGCTGTCCAACTTCGAGGACCTGAATCTCACGGAGCAACAAACGATGCAGCACATTTAAACGTTCGACGACATTCAAAGATTCAAGAACTTCAACCTTTTGGGCCGTCCGTAGACGTGAATGTGAAGCCATGAGATCGGCCATGCTGCCGACATCCGGGACGTTTGTAGCATCCGCAATGCCCTTGACATCATCCGGAAGCTCTGGAGACAGGTCTACCATTCTAAGGAACGCTTCCGAGACTGCGCGTTGAATGGCCTCGAGCTCAACTCGCTGCAAATCATCGACCGGAAGCGAATCTGATTGGTACGTGACCGTTGCCCGGAGGTGGTCTGCTTCGGTATCGATTGAAGAAATCGTGAACCGGCGAAGTCCACGCACGATGAGGCGGGTTGCATCGGGGCTGCGCCCCATGAGACGGATGCTTACCGCGACGCCTACAGAGTGGATGTCATCCAAGCCTGGGTCTTCGGTATCGGGAGCTCGCTGTGTTACAACGCCCAGAATACGTTCGCCAGACCCTGCCGCAGCTTCAATCATCTTGATGTACTTCGGCCGGCTGACAGATATTGGTGCGACAAGCATCGGGAATACGACAGCATCGCGCAGTGGCAAAAGGTCAAGGACTTCCGGGAGGTCATTCGTGGCGGTGTCTGCGACGGCCTCTTCGATTGCGGCTTGCTCCAGCGGTGTGAGAATTGTTTCTTATT
>CAIWTR010000723.1 GCA_903915615.1 uncultured Armatimonadota bacterium | reverse complement strand
ATAGACAACTTTTACCATCAGGTCGCAGTGGTAATCCGAACAGCGTCTGTTGCTGCGCCGCATTCAGAGACAATGCGTACCCACACATCTGAGATGCCATCCGGTAGCCGCCAGCGCCTCAATGTCGGGCCTATCATCGCGGCTCTCCATTGACTATCCACTTCGAACTGCAGATATATACTTCGCGATGTTCCTGACAAGTCCTGCCAGGTGAGGGTGCCATCGGTGATCGCAAAGTCCTTCTCGATGTCAACGGTGGCGACAGATTGACTCACCCACGGGGAAGCCGGGACGATGGCGGGTGTGTTGTAGACGCGGGACCGCAGGTGTGCCGCATGGCTGCGACCTTTACGGACATCCCCTTTCAACAAACTCTTTGTCGAAAAGTGGACATGTCCAGATGCGCCATCCATGCCACGTGCCGTCCGTATCTGATATTCGATTTCAGTGGCATCGTATTTACCTGTGTAAAGCCCTGGCCAGATATGGCGGGCATGCGGATTCTGGCTTAGCCACCAATTCAAGAGGACAGGAAAAGACTGTGGCTTACGATCAATGGGCCAATAGAGCTGTGGCGTGAAGTAGTCGACCCAGCCTTCGAGCAACCACTTTCTAGAGTCAGCATAGATCTGATCGTATGCATCGAAGCCCTTGATTTGTGCTGGGTATCCTGGCCGCCAGATGCCAAATGGGCTGATCCCGACCAGACAGGCTGACTTTATGCTATGCACACGGCGGTACATCGCTTCGACAAAGACATCCACATTGGAGCGTCTCCAGTCATCCCGCAGCAGCTGTCCACCCCCTTGGCGATAGGCCGAGTATGTGGCATCATCTGGGAAAGAGATGTCCTTACCTGTGGCTTTATCGGACTCACGGTATGGGTAGAAGTAGTCATCGATGTGGACGCCATCAATGTCATAGCGCTGAACAACATCGGCGATGACATCGAGGGAGTGTTGACGCACCCGTGGATCACCGGGATCCAACCACTGCATCGAGCCGTAAGTACGTACCATTTCAGGGTTTGTACGCGAGATGTGCTTGGGATGGGCTTTTCCTTTGGCAACGGATGGTCTCGCCCGGAAGGGATTGAACCATGCATGGATCTCGATACCTGCTTTGCGACACTCAGCTACGAGGTAGGCCAATGGATCAATGCCAGGATTCTTTCCCTGGCTCCCCGTCAGGTATTCTGACCAAGGTTCTAGCTTGCTTTCGTAGAGGGCATCGCATGCTGGGCGTACCTGAAACACAATTGCATTGCAGTGCATGTCAACCGCACGTCGCACGATGTTCCGGAGCTCGCCTTGAAGTTGTTTGACTCCAAGTCCCTGCTTTGATGGAAAATCTATATTGCCAACAGTTGCGACCCAGAATCCACGAAACTCACGTGCTGGCTCTGGAGGCCCTTGCGGCAAGCTTTTGGGATGGCTGGATACCACCTTTGGAGATGTGAGTGCCAATGCGGAAGCCGCTGTTAAAAATGTCCGTCGCTGCATGATGTCTTACTATAACCGTTTGAGTTGAATATCGTCCATGTGATGATGTCGATACTGAATATCATCAGCATTCGTAAATCGAAATTCCACATGGGATTCCGACGGGCTACTCAACGCACAGTGAAAACCGATATATTGTGCCTATGATGGCGCGTCGTGGTTTTCAACTTGATGACCTTGAGATGAAAGTTGATGTTGGCTTGCCACCATCTCAACAGCCTTTGCCAGCGATCCGCCCGCTGGTGCAAAAACCGAACCAGCAGTTCACGATGCAGCCGGTTAGCAAGTCCAACTTGATTCATGGGCAGATTGGTCGTATGACTCGCCCGACGCCGGTCCGAATCTCGCATATGCCAAACGCTCCCATCCTCCATACAGTGTTCGAGGGGCAGGCAGTGGTCGTCCTGGAACAGAGTACAACCCACTACGCGATTCTGATGCAGGATAAGTTGATGGGTTATATTCCCAAGGTCTTCGTGGAGCTTATTCGTGAAGACATTTACGTCCCCCGACCTGGTGCCCCGCTGGGAGCGCTGGGAAACCGTGCCGAC
Organism: uncultured Armatimonadota bacterium; assembly: GCA_903915615.1. GTDB lineage: Bacteria > Armatimonadota > Armatimonadia > Armatimonadales > Armatimonadaceae > CAIRTT01. Next base: position 3,639 of record CAIWTR010000723.1, on the reverse strand, counting down.
CATATTGTCCACGAGGCCTTTACGTACCTCGGTGTTCCGTATGTCTGGGCTGGCAACACGCGACGTGGGCTGGATTGCTCAGCATTTGTCAAAAATGTGTTTCGAAAGATTGGTATCAACCTTCCGCGGCACAGTGGTGATCAGGCACGCATTGGATCACCGGTTCAGGATGGCCTGCAAACGGGCGACAGGCTTTACTTTGCGATGAAGGGTGGCAGGACGGTCACCCATTGTGGCATCTATATTGGTAACAGCCGGTTTATCCACGCGAGTACGAATAACCGCTCTGTAGCGGTGGACACGATTGCTAAGGGAAGTCACTACGGTAAGCGATTGGTTACTGCGCGTCGCTAGTGACTTTGTCCCATTTATGCGTTGTTGGGAGCATGGAAGATTACTTAGTTAATGAACTCAACGCGCAAAGAAAAGAAAAACCGGCCCTGCAAAGACTGCAGCGCCGGTTTAGTTCATTTAGGACCCGCTTAGAAGCTGTCCACTTCTCGGTAGGCCTTGATGAGATTGAGCTCGCCCTCTTTGGAACCACCACGGCTATTGCCATGTTCCATCCCGTAGATGCCAGTGAAACCCTTGGATTTGATGTGCTTGAACACATTTTTGTAGTTGATTTCGCCGGTGAGAGGCTCTGCCCGCCCTGGATTGTCGCCAATCTGGAAGTAAGCAATTTCCGACCACGCGAGGTTGATGTTTGGAATGATATTTCCCTCGGTGATTTGCTGATGATAGATATCGAAGAGAATCTTACAGCTTGGAGAGTTGACAGCCCGGCAGACTTCAAATGCCTGTGGGGCTTTTGAGAGGAACTGGCCAGGGTGGTCACGCCACGGGTTGAGAGGCTCGAGGACCATGATCAGGCCATGAGGCTCAAAGATCTCGCTTGCACGCCGTAGAGCATCGACGACATTTGCCGTCTGGTAGCCCATCTCAAGGTTTGGCACAAGCTGCCCTGGAACAACCGTCATCCACTTTGCGTTTACACGCTTAGCGACATCGACAGCCGCCTTGCACTCAGCAAGAAACTTATCACGGAGGTCTGCTTTGCCAGTGGCAAGGCTTGGAATCCACGATGTGCTTCCATTGACAACAAAGACACCCATTCGCATCCCAAGGCGTTGCATTTCTTTTGCAATCTTTTCTTGGTCTGCGACCGAGCGTCCGGCCATGCCATTGTCTTCAAGGCTACGAAAGCCCTGATCGTGCATGAACTTCAGCTCATCGATGTCATTTGGTGCGTGGGTGCGGAACAGGCCAAAGTGCGGCGCGTAGTCGCATTGGAATGTCTTTCCCTGCGCTGCAGGAGCCGCAGCTGCAGCCGCAGGAGTGATTCCTGTGGCTGCAATAGCTCCAGCAACGCCGGTACCGATAAAGTCACGGCGGTCCATGTTTAGAGCCCCTTGAATGTGCCATCAGTCAGCTTAAAGCGACCAGGCGATGCAACAGGAGGCACAGGCAGCTTTCCGAATTTGAACTCGGCTGGCATGATGTCGAGGTCAAGCTTCATGGCTTCATCGAAGGTGATTTCTTGTCCGCTGTAGCAGGCAAGACGTCCCATGATGGCGGTCAAACAGGATTCCGCAATGCGCTTACCTTCATTGAGAGGCTTGCCTGCACGGATGCTTGCAATCATGTCAATGTGCTCTTGAACGTAAGGATCGACTTGCTTGCCTTCGAAGCGGTAGCGGTTTGCACCATTGATGGAGCCGGATGGGTTGCTCGTTCCCTTGGTTCCGATAAAGGATTCGGAAACACGGGCAGCGGTTCCATCGATCTGGCGACACATGGATTGAATCTTCACGCCACTCTTGTACTCGAGCTCGATCGCAAAGTGGTCGTAGACATGACCATATGCAGCATCGGTACGAACCTGACGCCCGCCCATGCCGTAGACCTTTACCGGGGTATCGTTCATCACCCAGTTTGCGACATCGATGTTGTGGACGTGCTGCTCAACGATATGGTCGCCGGAGAGCCATGTGAAGTACAGCCAGTTCTTGAGCTGCCATGTCATGTCATCCCACTCAGGCTGACGTGGGTTCATCCACAGTCCACCCTGGTTCCAGTAAACCTGGCCACCCAGGACCTCACCAATGGCTCCAGCGTGGATACGCTTGATTGTCTCAACGTAGCCAGCCTGGTGGCGGCGCTGTGTTCCGGAGACAACAGCCAATCCCTTTTGCTGTGCGACAGCGGATGCTGCAATAACCTTGCGAACACCATTAGGATCAACCGCAACCGGCTTTTCCATGAAGATGTTCTTACCAGCTTCGACAGCGGCCTGGAAGTGGTACGGGCGGAACCCAGGAGGCGTCGCCAAAATTACATAGTTACAGTTGGATGCCAGAACCTTTTTGTACGCATCCCAGCCGGAGAATGTTGTGTCATCGGTGAACTTTGCACGGGCAGCATGCTCAGCCTTGAGGCGACCAGCCAGTTCCTTGACACGCTCTGGGAACAAGTCACCAAGAGCAACGATCTCCACATTTGGATCCGCAGCCAGCACATTGTATGCTGCGCCAGAGCCGCGGCCACCGCATCCGATGACGCCTACGCGGATCTTGTCTGACCCTTGTGCAAATACATTCGGAGCAGCTGCAAGAACTGCGGATGCGGCTGCACCACCAATGAACCCGCGACGGGTTACTGAACCTACTTCGTTCATCAATGTTCCTCCTAGAACCAATAACCGACGCACCAACGCGCCTGTTTTCCTGTGCGCCTATTCGGCATCACAAACTACACGGATTCCCACATATGGGCCATCCGATAACCACCACTTGGACTTTGGAATCTGCGCATCAGCCAGCTGCCAATCCGGCTGCCAGAACTGTACCGCGGTGTATTGGACATCTTTGACCTTGTCTTTCCAACATCCGCCACGCGCAGGCTCCTTGTTGTAAGGCGTTCCTGCGGGAGCCTGACACCACTCAGCAACATTGCCAAGCATGTCATAGAATCCCCACGTATTCGGAAGCAGCTTCCCCACTTCCATCGCCTTGTCACCAGCATTATCCCAATACCACGCAACCTTGCCCAGCTCTTTGGCAGAGAGCACCGTTGGCTTTTCGCCAGCCGTTGCAGCCCACTGCCATTCCTCTTCGGTCGGTAGCCGGTATTTCTTCCCTGTCTTCTTTGACAGCCACTCGACAAACTTTAAAGCGCTCTGATAATGCATCCCCAAACAGGAATAGCCTTTATGACCAAAGCCACGGTCTGGCGCACCATAGGGTTTACTCGGACGCGCCGCAGCATCAACGCCCGCAGCCTTCTCGGACTCTGTCAGATCAAGGCGATACGCGAAAATGTCATAGACATCCCACTGTATTTCGAACTTGCTCATGAACACTTTGCGACCATCGGGCATCGCAGGAACAGGCAACATGTCGAAGGTCACGACAGAATTCGGAATCTTCTCTACAAATGGCGCACGGCCATCTGGGAGCGGATATGAAATCGTCTTTACCGATGCCACTGGCGCCTTTACGGACTTCTTGACAGTAACGGCTTTTGTCTGTTTTGCCTTCGGTGGCACGGACTTTGCCTTTGCTGATGTCTGATAAACAGGTGTTACCAGCGATAGGATACTAACCATAGTGAGAACAATAGCTGTCACGTCCCGATACT
>CAIWTR010000722.1 GCA_903915615.1 uncultured Armatimonadota bacterium | reverse complement strand
CCAGTCGGTGCAAGCCAGGGCCACGGGAAGTCAAAGAACGCAAAGTTGAGGCCGTAGTAGACAAGCGTCACAACCACGAGACCCGTTGCTAGAAGCGGCGCAGCCTTTGTCTGGCGCGTTGATATCACACCGGTGAGCATCACCAATGGGATGATGACCAGCCAGGCGAACCCGGATGTACGCGGAAGCCTGGATGACTCTAAACACAGCGCAACATACGTCTTCGCCGCAATCGGAAGTGCGGTCAGCGGCAATGCAACCAGCGCTGCGCCGCGCACGCCTCCGACCACAATCATCATCATGGGTAGCACCGTCATCGGGATTCCAAGGTCAGCCACCGCATCAAACCAAGGGAAACTACAAAAGGTCCAAACGTACAACAAACAGACATGGATGCCAGCGAGCACATAGACCCAAACGGATGACCATGGTTTTCCATCCGCGTCCGGATCCTCACGGATCTCACCCTGATATCTGTGCATCACCCCGGAAAGCGCACCGCCCCAGACACTGCCAAAGGTGATTTCCATGATGTTCCACCAGTTCATCAATGCATCGACCTGGCCAAACACCTGCTTGTAGACATCCGGGAACCACGCATGCCCCGCCTGCCAAAGCTGCCCTCCGGCAAACCCGATGCCTCCCGCGACAAACCCGGCACAGCCAAAAATCACAGCGAGGCGGTCCCGCTGGACAAAACCGCGATAGCTCATCAAGGCAAGCCAGGCAAACAATAAGCCACCCCAGCGCTCCGGCCGGGGCTTTAGAACATCGAGTGTGGCATCCGGGGTCCAGCGCCAATCCGCGGAGAAATACAGCATCGGCAACCGATGCCCCTCAGGATCAAACGGCATGTTAAGCAGCAGCTGACCGATGAGAAAGGCCGCCATCATGATGCCTAACACACTCAAAATGTGTTTCAGGCTCCACCCGCGTGCGCTCAGCGCACTGCCGAAAAGTGTCGCACCAATCGCAATCCAAAGCCCGCCCTTGATAAAGAGGCCAAGCTCGCCCCACACAAATGCGGATGTGTTTCCGAGCACTTCCTTGTTCTGCGTGAGGCCAATCGTCTGGCCATAGGTCTCAAGACCACCGATTCCGATGCCAACGGTTAACATCGCAATCGCGACAAGCGCAGTTCTCGGTCTTAGCTGTGCCCCGTAAAGCAACATTAATGTAAAGCCGACGAGCGCCCCTGAAAGCATCGCTCCCGTCTCGTGCCCGTACTGTCCCCGGATACCCCAGCCCATCCCGCCAGCCGCAGCGCCCGCGAGCAGCGCAAGCCAAAGCGGAGGCTTTTGCAGCATTCGAGTTTGTAAGGCTCCGGACATCATTAAGAAGTATTACACGACAATCCTACATTTTGATTTAGGAACCCACCTCTCCGATGACTTCGCTTTGCTGTAGCATCACCGCAAATGGCAACGTTTGCAGATATCCAGCGCATCGCGCTTTCCTACCCGGGTGTTGTCGAAGGGGATGGCCCTCAGCGGGCATTTGGCGTACCGGTCAGGGGCCGGAGCAAAGGCATTTGCTGGGAATGGATGGAGCGTGTCGAGCCCAAAAAGCCAAAGCTCCCGAATCCGGACATTTGGGCCTTCCTCGTCCCACGGCTAGCTAAAAAAGATGCCCTGATTGCCACCGGCCCACCCGAGCTCTACGTGGATGACCCTCACTACAACGGCTACCCGGCGGTCGTCATCCGGCTTGAACATTTGGATGAAGCATTGCTCCGAGAGCTCATCGAGGATGCGTGGATTTCCGTAGGGAGCAGCGACGGCCGGAAGTGACTACTCTTTCGGCGTGTACCCCAGAACAACATCAAATTTTGCCGCCAGCTCCCCCGCGGCGCTCCCCTTAAGTGCATCAAAAGCGACCATCACAGACTCTCGCTGCGCTTTGTCCTTGAGTCCCTTTATGACACCATCGGTTTCGTTTTGCGCATGCCCCTTGATGTAGCACTGGGTCACAAACTTGGGCTCGCCCTTGCGCTTGATCGCCATATGGATATGCGGCGCACGACCCGGATACGGCACAGGCTTGATCGTCCGGAAGAGATACTCACCATTGCTTCCCGTCAGGAAACGGCCAAAGCTTTGGAAGTTGCTGTCCGGCGCTTGTCCCCCTTGTGGATTCGCACCGCGTGTGTGGCGATAGTTACCGAATGCATCACACTGCCAAATCTCAACCAGCGCCCCGCGAAGAGGTTCACCACGTGCATCCAGAACACGTCCCGAAAGGTAGGTGACCTCACCCACGGCGGATGTAAGCGCATCATTTAGCACTATCAAGTCATTGTCTGTGTCGAGTGGGAGCTTATCCGGATAGAACGGCCCTTCGGTTTGTGCGGGTGTCAGGACCGGAGGCTTCGACAGATACTCGGCAAAGGCACCGTGAGCACTCAGAGCACTGGCACCACCGAGCGCAAGCTGCATCAGCTGCCGACGGGAAAAGCGGGGGATAAAGATTTCCATTGTGTTCTGTGTCCTTAGAAATACGTTTGTCCAACTCTAACAGATACCAACCGGGTAGTGGGATGCAATGGTACAACAACCGGTGTACGTTTTTGATGACTATCAAATGGTTATTATGCGTCACACACCACGAATCAATCGTTCAATGGAGAAGATTATGCAGCTGAAATCACTTATCGTTGTCGGACTCATCATGGCCGTGCTGCCTCTCGCAGCCATCAGTGCACCGCAGCAAGGTCGCGGCGAAAACCCGGCATGCAGCGGACTTCGCTCACGTCTCTCGAGTGTAAGATCACAAATCTCAAGCATTACCCGTGACTTGCGGAGTGCACAACAATCTGTCTCACGCTACGAATCCGACTTTAGACAAGCACAGCTTCGCGCATCCCGTGCTAAGACCGACTCCGAACGCCGCTCTGCAGAATCCGCGATGGAATCCGCACAAAACTGGATTCGCCACTACGGGAACATTATTGAAAACTACACCCGTCAACTGAATTCCGCTGAGCGCGACTTGGTGAGTGTTCAGAATGACATGTCACGGAACGGCTGCCGCTAACGATCACCTGACCCAGCTCGGGATTCTTCGACGAAGCTCAGGCTGCGGCCTGAGCTTCTTCTGTTTGTGATGCCAAAATCGCGCCAATCCCAGCCCCTGTCCCGGCCCCGAACAGCAGTCCCCAAATCAACATCCCAGATGGACCTCCGAGCTTCGCATTCAGATATCCACCCGCAAAATAGCCAAGCAAATTGCAGACAGCAAGCATCAAACCATCTGTACCTAATGGCTTCCTGACATACCCGCGCAACACCAAAACACCCGCCATCGCGATCGAACCGGCGGTGCAGCCCACCAGCTCCCCCAGCGTGTTTGGCGACAAAAACCAGCCAGCACACCAAAGCGCACAATAGGCCAAAAACGCGGTGTTAAACCAAACAGGGAACATCCTGCGGTTTGGGCTCATCCGGACAAGCGGCAGGAATGCCAGCGGTGATACGACTAGAAAAAGCACCGTCCATACACCATAGGCGCCCGCGATTGTGAGGTTTTGGTACATCCAGCGCTCACCAAATGCCACCGTTGAAAACACAAGTGTGCTCACCACAGCAAAGCCAAGTGCACCACGAATTGGTCCAAGGGGAACGAAACCCACCTTCATTTGCAATGTTCTCTCTTCTTAACGGTAATGATGAGGACAACGTGAATGACACCATCCTAACAGCACGCATACGATCGGGCATGTCTGTACAAATCAACCAAACACCCCATGGCTTCAGCCT
>CAIWTR010000721.1 GCA_903915615.1 uncultured Armatimonadota bacterium | reverse complement strand
GGCTGTGACCCACTTCTCTCGAGAGACATCAGTCCACGATCAGACTTTCTAGTTGAAGAATATCTGAACGATGAGGGAGACAAGCTAAACAATCGTTTTGATGCCAATACGTACATCCTGATTTCGCGTGCACTGGACAGTCACGGGCTCGCACGTGACCGGTCATCTTTGGATGATGTTTTCCGTACCGTCACAGCGCGAGTTCTCGCCATTGGATTCTCATCCGATGACCTCTTCCCTCCCCGCCAGACGGTTGAGATTGCTGAGCGGGCACAGCGCGGGGGCAATGAAAACGCACACGCGGTCATTTTAGAATCAGACTACGGCCATGATGCGTTTTTGGTACATCAGCGCATGATGATTCCAGCGATCAGCACGTTTATGGATGCACTGTCAAGCTAAGCCAAATCAGCAAACGATACACAGTGTCGGGGCAAGCTTACTGGTCACGCGGTTGTTTTGGATTCAGACTGTGGCCACGATGCCTGCTTTATTCACCGTCTGAGATGCCTTTACGAGTGCATCTTGTGCAAAAGTGTCTCATAAACTGTTTGCACCACACCATGAAGGTCATCGGTTGACCCAGAATTATCGATCACGATGTCAGCCAAGGCTGCCTTCTCTGTGACCGGGAGCTGACTCGCAAGCATTTGGCTAACCTCGTCATCAGATAACTCAGTGTTGTAGCGCGCACGATTCCGCTCGCAGAGACGTCGTTTTTGTTCATCCTGGCTGCACGTGACACAAATAGTGCCATCGAACCAAGATTCCAAGCTGCCTTCAAAGAGGAGTGGGACTTCATAGAGCTCAAGCAGGGTAACTGTCGATGCACGATTCTGTTCAATACGCTCTCTCATCCGGGCCCGGATAAAGGGATGCATGATTTGCCCGAGCTGTTTACGTCTCGTGGAATCGGCGTAAATGAGCTGCCCTAACATTGCTCTGTCAAGCTGACCTTGTTGATCGATTGCATCTGGAAAGGCATCCCGGACGGCGCGGTTTACAGCAGGGTCGCCCATAGCTTCCCGAGCATCTTTATCAGCGGAGTAGCATGTCACGCCAAGGCGTTCGAAGGCTGCGATGACCGCGGATTTTCCACATGCGATGCCACCAGTGACTGCCCAGATTGCCATTGAATTCAATCTAGCATGGGGCATTGTCAGGGGCAAGAAAAAGACCCCGGATTGCTCCGGGGTCTGATTGTAATTTCCGAACCAGTCGAGGATTACGCCTCTTCTGTACCAGCCTCAGCTGGAGCCTCTGCTGGTGCTTCTGCATCAACTTCGGTGTCGGTCGCAACATCATCGATATCGATGTTCTCGAGATCTTCATCATCTTCATCACGGCGACGTGGCGCACGCTTCTTCTCAGATTTGCGTGCAGTGGCGAACATATCGCCGAACATGTCTCCGAGTGTAGTACCAAAGTCGGCACCTGGGCGAAGGAAGGAGCGGATATCTCCACCATCGTCATCCCCACGGCGACGCTTGTCCTTCTTGCCACGACGTCCGCCAGCATCTTCTTCGACTGCAGGTGCAGGTACGAAGGCATCAGCTGGGTCACGTGCTTGGAGGGCGCGGAGGGAGAGGGTCAGGCGACGCTCTTCAGGGCGAACATCGATGACCTTGACGGTAACCGTTTGTCCGGATTCGACAACATCGGATGCTTTTGCCATCCGGCGATGTGAGCTCTCGGAGTTCGGGATGATACCTTCGAGGCCACCTTCGAGGAGAACGAATGCACCAAAAGGTACGATTCGGGTAACTTCACCCTCGATGACATCGTTCACATGGAACTGCTCGCCAGCCGATTCCCATGGATCCGGCATCACTTGGCGCATACCAAGGGAGACACGACCCTGATCAGGGCTCAGGCGAAGGACCTTGACTTTGACTTCCTGTCCGACTTTGACAACATCGGAAGGATGCTTGATTCGGGTCCAGGACATTTCGGAAACGTGGAGAAGTCCATCGATTCCACCGAGGTCAACGAATGCTCCGTAGTCGGTTACGCGGCGGATGATACCGGTTCGCTCCTGGCCTTCGGCGAGGGATTCGAGGGTGTCAACCTTTTGCTTTTCGCGCTCTTCTTCGGTTGCCTTGCGGTGCGAAAGAACGACTTTGCGTCCGTGGCGGTCGACTTCGAGAACCTTTAGAGGAACACTTTGACCAACGAACTTGTCGAGGTTTTTGAGCTTGCCGTTTCCAACATGGGATGCCGGGACGAATCCACGGATTCCGAGGTCAACAACAAGTCCGCCGCGAACACGGTCGGTAACCATCGCCTTGATGGTCTCCTGGGTCTCGAGTGCAATCTGCACACGGTCCCAAGACTTCTCAAAGTCAGCGCGCTTCTTGGAGAGAAGAAGCTGGCCATCCTCGTTTTCCTTCATCACGTAGACGTCAATTGTGTCGCCTACGGAGACAATATCTTCGAGATTTGCAACAGGCTCACGTGAGAGCTCGTCCGGGCGGATAAGGCCTTCGGATTTCGTTCCTACATCAACCAACACACCTTCACGTGGGTCGATATGGACAACAGTTCCCTGAACCACGACACCTGGCCGAACATCGGACCCTGTGTCACCAAGCTCACGGGCAGAACCCGGAACCGTAATCTCATCAAGCGGTGGCATCTGATCAGCTGCGTATGACGCAGTAGCTGCGAGTGCAGCCTGACCAGTGCCCGTTGTTTCCTCGGACATACAGATATAACGCTATTCACTGCCTGACTTTCCATTCCACGTCAAGCAGGATCCCTTCCAAATTTTCCAACATCAGCCTAATGCTGACACTCGGGACAGTAGGTCGTCCCGCGGCCTCCGATGCTGGTTTTCACCAACAGACCACCGCACTGAGGACAGGGTTTCCCCTTTCCTCCGTACACTCTAGGTTCATACGTACCCGGATTTCCATCCAAGTCAACATATTCACCAAACGATCCGCCTAAACGAACCGCATTTCCAAGGGTTTCGGCAATCGATACAGCAAGCGCATCGCACTCACCAGCATCCAAACCCGAAGCCTGCCGTTTTGGAGCAATCCCTGCAGCGAATAAAGATTCATCCGCGTAGATATTCCCAACACCAGCTACAACCTTTTGATCCAAAAGAACCGACTTGATCAGCCCGCGCCTTCCGGCGAGGCGACTAGCCAACACTTCTCCAGACCAACCATCACCCAGAGGCTCCGGGCCCATCGATGCGACATCAGACACCTTCGTGTACTCCGATGCATCATCGAAATGCCAACCACCCCAAGTCCACATGTCGGTGTAAGCAAGCACATCACCTGTACTCAGACCGACACGAACGCACTCGTATTTCTGCGTAGGAACATCAGCTGCAAAGCGCCGGATACTCCCCTTCATATTCAAGTGCACAACCAAATGAAATGATGGCAAGCTGCCACAACCCATTTCAAACAGCAGAAACTTACCCCTACGATTCACCGCCTTGACAGTCGTATCCGTGAGTCGTTCCGCAAAATCACCGATGCTACACCGCTTGAGAACACGTTCATCCGTAACTTGGACTCCCGTAATCCTCTGCCCTACCGCTGCCCTCACCAATCCGCGTCGAAGCGTCTCAACCTCAGGCATCTCCGGCAACAGCGTAACCTCACCCACACTCGGAGGGTTTACATTCTTATTCAGGCTATCTTATGTCAAAGAGATGTTAAACGTCAAGGGGCACATCAACTAAGTTAATTCGTCGATTGGTACAAGCCCCCACTGCGCCCGCAGCGAATTTCTTAGCTGTAGCAGCGAGCCATCCGCAATAGCACCCCGTATCTGCCGCATCAACTTGGCGTAGAAAGCGAGGTTATGAATCGATGCCAGATTTGCAAAGAGAATCTCGTTACAACGGTGTAAATGCCGGAGGTAGGCTGCACTGTGTCGCCGACAGGTAAGACAGTCACACTCTGGGTCAATCGGGTTCGTATCCTCTGCAAACCGCGCATTGCTGACATGCCGCCGACCTTGACTTGTGAACACAGTCCCGTTTCGCGCCATCCGCGTTGGTAGCACACAGTCAAACATGTCCATCCCGGCAATCACTGATTCGAGAATATCCTCAGGCATCCCAACACCCATCAGATAGCGTGGCTTATCCTTTGGAAGCAACGGCGCTGTATTGCGCGTGATGCGATACATTTCAGCCGGAGGCTCGCCGACACTAACACCGCCGATTGCCACGCCTGCGAAGTCAAGCGATGACATAAATGCGGCGCTCTCCGCACGCAAGGCGTCATCGGTGCCACCCTGCACAATCCCAAACAGGTTATGCCCCGTACTGTCACCACCGAGCTCTGCATGCCTGTCCCGGCACCGTATTGCCCACCGGTGCGTACGCTCCATCGACAGACGAACATACTCCTCCGTTGCTGGATACGGCGTACATTCATCAAAAGCCATGATGACATCCGCGCCCAGCTGATGCTCAATTTCCATCACACGCTCAGGTGTAAAATCGTGCTTTGAGCCATCGATGGGTGACTTAAACGCCACGCCACTCTCAGTGATCTTCCGTAAGTCCTTCAGGGAATACACTTGGAAGCCGCCGCTGTCAGTAAGCATCGCCCCCGACCATCCGATGAAATTTGGGAGACCACCCAATCGCTCGACCCGCTCGCTGCCAGGCCGTAAGTAGAGATGAAAGGTGTTCCCCAAGATTAACTTATAACCGAGCTGCTCGATGTTCTCAAAGAGCATCGCCTTCACTGTCCCCTGCGTCCCGACGGGCATAAACACTGGTGTTTCCAGTGTCGCCCGCGGAAGCGTCAGCGTGCCTAAACGGGCATTACAGTCAGATGCTGTCTTCGTGACACGAAATGTAAGCGCTGAACTCAATTCACAACCTCAAAAATCTCGACATCACGGCTGGAAAACACACGCTTCATCCCGAGCGGGTTCACCGGATATGCGGGGGATGCCGTCTGCGATGTAAGCGTCCCATTCGACCACCGAACCGGGATGTACTGCGGGGAGCCATCGGCCTTTAGTAGTGCTGTCCCCGTGGCATCTGCGATTGGACCATCCGCAAGTTTGTTTGGATAAAGAACATAGCGAATTCGATTCTGCACCAGGATTTCACGGCGGAGATCATCCGATGTCGATACATCAAAGAATCGCACGGTCGAAGTGATCTTAGCACCGTAGTTGATGGTCTCAGACCAGTGGCCATCAAAGACCGTCAAGCCAGCAATCGCCGGTACATAGACGGACAGATGCGGCATCAGCGCAACACCCGGAAAACGAAGATGACTTGTGGGATCAGGTCCTACTAGAACCGCATCGGTCGCTTTACCGTTAGTGCCGAGCCACGCCAGTGCATCGTTTTCACTTATCGTGAGATAAGGTCGCATCTGGGTCGAACCAGCATTCGCAGGCAGCTTCGACATCGCATCCTGAACCCAAAAAACATTCGTCGGAAGCGCCAACAACACCGCTGTTCCGATCAGAATCTTTGGAAAATCACCCGTCAGCTTTGTGGCAATTTGAAGCAAACCAGCCACTGCAAGCATTGCAAGCGGAATCTGAGCCCCCATGAGCATTTTGCGCTGAAAGGCAAATGGCAGCTGCGATGATAACAAAGCGCCAACAAACCAGGCGGCCAGATACAGCTTCGGGAGGTCACGTGCCTTGATTGCATTCACGACAGCCACAATTGCAAGCGGCAACGCGATACCAAAACCGATCAGAACCCAGTGGATGGCCGCCGTGCGCGTATCTGTATCTGCACGGGCTGCAAACAAAGGGTCTACACGCGTTGCATAAAACACCCATGCCGTCGTCGGCAGAGCAATGACTCCAGCCCCTATCGCAAGCAGCCACGCGTGCAAATGGAAGCGCCTTTGAATGACATCACTCGTTACCCGGATACAAATGACAGCAAGCATCACATGTAAAACATCGTAGCTGTGGATGTTTCCAAGCAAGGCTGTCGCGATGCCAGCCACGATGGCATCTTTGGTCGAATGCGATGATTCAGCTCTTATCCAGCTTGTGACAGCAACAACGATCAATGCCAGCGCCGGCGCAAAGAGCGGTGAATACACGCTGACCTGAAACACTGAGATCTCAGGTTGGAACAAATCAATCGGCTGCCCTGTAAATCCACGCGCGGTGCTAAAGCCGCCAAACAGGTAACCGAAACCGGATGCCAGACACGTAAACACAATTGCAAGCCGCTGATGGTTTGCATCTTTGAAGATGCTTTGCGCAAGCCTTGCGATTGCGAAAACGAGGCCACCCACTCCAACCAGACGTCCGACATGGTAGGCAAGCGGCCCACCGGTGACTTTGCTCAGCATCCCGAGAATCAAAAACCAAATGTTGAACAGAACACTCTTTTGCGGCTCAATGCAAAAGCGGTTTTCCTGAAAGAACTGCCCTTGCGCAACCTGCTTCATCCACGAAAGGTAGACAGC
>CAIWTR010000720.1 GCA_903915615.1 uncultured Armatimonadota bacterium | reverse complement strand
CGTTACCGCCTAGCCTAGCCGAACCGAACACCAGACAGAATTTTGCGTAACATCCGGCGACCTCGGCACGCACGGGATGCATCCACCGCGCAAGCGAACACGAGTCACAGCGAGTCAGACATCACGACATAATCCAGCTGTGATCTTTTCCTGTGCGGGCGGACACGGCGGTCCGCCCCTACGCAGAGGATTTGTTTCAATGAGAGGCAATACAAAAGACGAACCGGACCGCACAACAGACGTGTCATAACATCCGGCGAGATCGGCACAAACGCGATGCATCCACCCGGCAAGCACAGTATTGGCATCAACAATTGGCAAAACCGTATCGATACACGCGGGCGGACACAGCGGTCCGCCCCTACGCGGAGGATTTGTTTATTTTCAGCAACGGACAACACCACATCCCATTGAACATCAGGCTGGCCAACGTGATGATAAGCACACAGATCGGCGCCTCGGCCCGTAACATCTCAGATCTTTGATCTACACCCCAAAAAAATCAAAACCTTACAATCATTTAATGGCTTTTGAGGCCTCTTTCGCACATCCCAACGAGTAGACTATTCGGCGATGCGCCCAATTATTCGGCTGTTCGGGAAATGCGAGGTAACAGTCGATGGCAAAGCAGTCACCGTGCTGATTGCACGCAAGCATTGGTTCGTCCTAGGACTTGTCGCGACATCCCCAGGCAGCCAAATCGGACGCGTAGAGCTCATCGAGGCAACATGGCCACTGAGCGATGACAAGAGCCGCAATGTCCTCCTGCACATGTGGCGCCGCTCGGTCGTGGATGCGACATCCGCCATCACCCCAGCCCCCTCGGCACACATCAATGAGGACTGCGTTTACATCGATACAACATGCCTCGCAGTCGATTATCAGGAATGTTTACTCCTCGCGGAGGCGGCTCTAACCAGCGATGATGCTGATGTCGTTCTGCAAGCTGGCACTGCATTCGATGCCCTTGCTGAGGACAAGATTCTGTTGCCCTCGTTCCCATCCGCATTTGTGGATGTCCGCCGGGAATTCGACATTCAGCGCAGAGCTGTCCTCCGACGTGCCTGGCAGGCGGAAGCGCATTTGGCCCCCGATGCACACTCGGGATTTGAATCCCGGCTCCGCAGCCTTGGCGATCTAAACACAATCGGCGAACCTGCCATCCCGTTCAAAGCGCTCCCCAGTCGCGCAAAGGTTTCCACACCAACGAGAATCATCGTTTCTGCAACATCACGGCTTGTCGCAACGATGTTTATCGCAGTAACCATCGCGACGCCTATCGTTCTCGGCTTCCTAAGCACAACACCGAAACAGCGTGTCCCCTATGTCCTCGGAAGTAGTGTTCATAAACCGATCTCCGACCTAAGTCGTCGCGTGATTTTTGCGCTGCGTGACCCTGACATCAAGCGCTCAGCTGCAACTGCCATCCACACCACCCCAAAGAATCAACTCATCGCCGCCGGGAACGCACTCCTAACAAATGGTGACCGCCAAGCCATCCTCGTGTTGCTGAACAAGACTGGAAAAGCACCGTGGGTGACGAAGCAAAACGATGTAAAAGGCATCACAACCGTACCAAAAGATATCTTTAGTAGTGAGAGCGGACGGATTTATGTAGCATCCGAGCTCATCGCACAGCCTGGCAATGCACGTACGTTAGCACCCGGCAGCTATCTGGCGGTCAGTGTGTTTACCCGTGATGGCCAGCGTCTCGTTGAGCGGATTCACCCGGTTGCAATCGCTCAAAACGCACCCAGTCCTATCAGGCTGATTTCAGATCTCAAGGGTGGTGTCCATGCCTTTGCGACATCGGTGTCGAATGATGCAACATTAACGCTTCATGTCCCTGCGGGACCACCGAGTGCTACCCCATCGCCGCTGATGTCACTTACTAAGGCCTTTCGCATCACGGATGCGATTTCCGATGATAGCGGTCATATGTTCCTGCTTGGGTATGTGCCGGTAAACACGAGCGCAGGACTCCGACTGGATTGGCATATTCAGGCACTTGATAAAGCATCAAAAACTCTGTGGACTAAGGAGATCCCGGGTGCAGTGGGGGCGGCATCCACACTGGTCCGCGGTGTCATTAATGCCGATGGCGACCTGGTTGCCTACGGCCCCTTGCCGACGCGGAAGTCACGAAAGCGCGGTCGGAATGTGGCCTCGATGGTGACGTTATCGCAGTTGAATGGGGACATCATTTTCAGAGATCAATATGACACCGAAAATCAAAACCCACGTTTCGCTCTGTGTGGCCTTCCGGTCGGAAAATCATCCATCATCGCCGTGACAACACATTCCCCGGATGGATCCGACTCGTTTACCATCCATCGCGTTGGAAATGGAACGAAAGACACAGCGATTACGATCACGCTACAATTTCCGCGCAATAGCCGCTTGGATAGCATCATTTCGTTTTACGTCAACAACAATGGTGCTCTGACGGCGCTGCTGCAGCCGCGAGGACCAACGTCATCGAACACCGCCCTGACCTATAGCAGCATGGTTTTTGGTCGTGGCATCGAAACGGGCGATTTGAGTGCAACGGTTCCGTTTGGCTACAACACGCACGGCGGCGCGCTTATCGCCGGGCATTATGACAATGCATTTTGCGTCTATAGCTTCAGCGGTCTGCCGTAGCTGGCGGCGGACCGCGGTGTCTGCCCGGGCGTAGAACGGTGCATGTTTAATGTCACGAAATCTCCGCGTAGGGGAGGGCCGCTGTGCCCTCCCGTGCGTATCGACAGCTTGAAATCATTCCAAGAGGATGAACATTCCTCTGCACGGGCAGGCGTCCCAGCCCGCCCGCACAGAAGTCTTTTGCCTAGCCAGCGTTGCGCCGACGTCGGATACAAATGCCGATGAGCGTAGCGCCACCGGTCAGCGCGAGGGCGAAGGAGCCGGGTTCAGGCGCGACGTTTGCGCTGGGGTTGGAGACCTTGAGGTTGCTGTTGGTGACTCTATCAGGGGTCCAATTGTAACCAGACGAGTCGAAGGTGTTGTATGAAACGTTTGCACCTAAATTCAATGTCTGAAATTCGCGGACTGTTGTCTTCGAGTTATAGTAAGACTCACCTTCGTTTAACGCTAATGTGTTGGAGGTTCGAACGCGAACAATAGCGTCTTTGTTTAATGTGATTGAACTTGACAGATTTAGCCAGCGTACTCCATCAACTGCCGCATTTAACGTGCCAATACTGCTAGTGCGCGCATCCGAAAAAACTAGGTTGTCGATGGAATATTCAAACGTCCCTTCATCTCCATAACGTGATAAAAATCCGATACTGTTCAAAATCATTGAACTGCTAAATGTGTACTCTGTTGTAACGGAGCTATCTGCGACTTGATAGTCACCGCCACCCGTCAGGACATCGATTGTCTGCGCATGCGCAGCCGCCGAAACAAGCGAAAGCAGAGCTGTGCTGGCGACGATGCCGACCAGCCGTTTAGAAGTAAGAGACATGAGGAAACTCGCCTTTTGACAGCTGCGTGTGCTTGTGCATCACGTGTGTCAGTTCAAGATGTTGAGCGCCTGCATCAGAGGAGAGCTGCGGTGCAAAGGTGCTCAGCGGGAGTATCGTTTGCAGGACATCGGATGTAAATACAAACCGTCATTAAACTTCACTAAGCTTTGAATCCAGCCCATTAAAGTTTTGTAAGCTTTGCACATCCAGCGTGTGACAGTCTCGAATTCATGGTAGCGGCAGGATGGGAGCCAGGCGGTAACGAGGGCTTATCTGTGACCGGAATGCAGCTGGGTGTTGTCTACAAATCTCCACGTAGGGACGGACGTTACTAATCAGTTTGTCAGCGTGCTAGCTCTAGATATTCCGATATGCACGGGAGAGTGCAGCGGCCCTCCCCTACGCGGAGGATTTGTTTCCAAGCCTGCCCGCACAGAGAATCGTTACCAATCGCACACGAAACATGCGAGTTGCGGTAATTCGCGACGAGTCGTCAGGATTGACCAAGCCCGGCTACGTATTCCGCATCCGTGACATGCTCAAGCCATGTGACTGCGCTTCCATTTAGGGACTCTTGGATGGCAATATGCGTCATCGGGCTGTCGGAGCGCGCGCCGTGCCAGTGCCGCTCATCTGCTTGAAAGACGATGACATCCCCGGCTTCAACTGACTCAACCGGACCGCCATCGCGTTGAACCCAGCCAAGACCAGCGGTGATGATGATGGTTTGCCCCAGTGGATGCGTATGCCAGGCGGTCCGCGCGCCGGCAGCAAATGAGACATTCGCACACCCGACACGGGCTGGCTCCCCCGCTTGCGCGTAGCGCTCTACAGTGACACTGCCGGTGAACCACTCCGCAGGCCCAACGCCAATTGTGCGATCACTCGCCTTGATAATTTCCATAGTGATGCCACTGTATGGCAATTTCACGACCGGATGTATCCGTGGCTGACGCATCGCGCTCCGACGCGGCTTCCATCCGTTGATAAGGCTGTTCAGAACACAATGTCCGCGTAGGGGCCGGCCGCTGCGCCGGCCCGTGCCTATCGACATCTAGTTGATGTGCGGACTTTGGATGCATCACTTTTGGCTTTGCCACTTCGTCAGTCGATACAAATCAGCCACTCGTAGGGGCAGGCCTCTGTGCCTGCCCTTCTAACGTAAAGTCCATCCGAGGCGCGGGCAGGCGTGGAAGCATGCCCCTACAGGACCTCATCCGTGATCTAAAAACCGACGACCTCGAACGAGCACACATCTCCGCGTAGGGGCCGGCCGCTGCGCCGGCCCGCGCGTATCGACATCTAGTTGATGTGCGGACTTTGGATGTTTCACTAATGGCTTTGCCACTTCGTCCGCCGATACAAATCAGCGTTTCGTAGGGGCCGGCCTTTGTGCCTGTCCTTCTAACGTTACGTTGCCTCACAGCCGCGGGCAGGCGTGGAAGCCTGCCCTTACAGGACATCATCCGTGATCTAAAAACCGACGACCTCGATCAACAAAGCCTCCGCGTAGGGGCCGGCCGCTGCGCCGGCCCGCGCGTAACATGTAGCGATTTGTACTGGGGGACACGACGGCCATCCCCTAAATGTCAACTAAGCAGCATTCCGACGACGACGGATACAAATGCCGATGAGCGCAGCGCCACCGGTCAGCGCTAGGGCGAAGGAGCCAGGTTCGGGCGCGACGTTTGATCCTGGGTTGGAGACACGGATGTTGCTGTTTGTCCAAATAGCCTTAGTAAAGTCTACTGTCGTAGTGCCCCCGAACGCGATTACATCATTCGAATAATTAACGCCCCCTTGCTTTCCACGGACAGGCGTTCTGTTAGCAGGACTAGCATCTGTATAGATTCTAAGTGTCTTTCCAGCTGAGATCGACATTCCACCTGAAAACTCATACCATCGGAAACCATCAGCATCTACTGTTGAAGAAGGAGATAGGTTAAGCGGACTTCCACCATCGGTGCTATATGACATTTCCGTCATCGTTACACCATTGGTATAGAAACCGATACTGTTTAGAATCATCGATTGATTAAATGTATATTCTGAAAACATCCGAAGGTCATAAGAATCGCGGTTGGTGAAGTTGCTGTCACCGGTTTGGTGAAAATACGTCTGCGCATTCGCAGAGGCCGAAACGAGAGACAGGACGAATGTGCTGGCTGCGATGCTGACCAGTCGTTTTGTGAGTAGAGACATGAAGAGCTTACCTTTGGGCACTTGAAGGCGTACGTATCCATCAAATGCAGGTTGAAATTTGTTGAATGTCTGCTGCCAAAACGGACTCGAACGCCGATAAACAGACACTAAAAGTATCGTTTGGGTCATTTCGGATGTAAATGTCCGGTGCGGTTAAAACATCTTAAAACTTGTCGGCAGTACCGTTAAAACATCTTAAAATGTGCGAAACGCCGTGGATCACGCTGGCGGATTCCACATTTCGTGATATTTGAGCACGACCACGACAAAGCATCTAGATATCGACTAAGATGGTTATTCGGCTGAGGGCTAGGTCGTAGTCCACGGCTGACTGTGCGGGCTTCTATTGATTCGTAGTCAGACGATGCCTTTACAGTCCGATACACGCGGGCGGACGCGGCGGTCCGCCCCTACGCAGAGGATTTGTTTCATTGGGAGCCAATACTAACATCGATAAAAAGTCGTTTCGAAACACCGGGCGGTATCGGGACACACGCACACGATGCTTCAGCCTGGGCCTTCTACATTCCAGTTAAACACGGCATCTAAAACCACGCATAAAAAAACCTGTACGGGCCAGTCTCCGCGCCAGGCCCGCACAGGTGAGTACAAACGTGACAGCATTGCAGTGATGGTGCATCGGCATACCAGCAACGACACATCCACTGGTCAGCATGAGCGCAATGGATGCAGGATGAACCAGTGCGCTCACAGGGAGTATGGTTTGAGGCCGCCCGCTTGTAAACGCTCGGGGGCAGTAAAACATCCTAAACAATCGAGGATGCCGACTAAAACTTACTAACATTCATGGAATTGCGTCAACAATGAATGCGGATTCCACACATCGTGATAATGACCGCAAGCTATGCCAAAGACATGGTGAATTCTGCATTTTCGACATCCCACGGATGTTCGAGGTAACACCCTCGGCGTAGCAGATTTCGTAGCTTGAACACCGCCCACAAGTGGCCACAATGGCACCACCGTACCCATACAGCTGAGAGCTGTCCAAAGAGAGGTTTGATCTAATCCACGCGTGCGGTCGCTGTACGGCATGACTACGCTTGTAGGTGGAACGTCAACGGGGAAAGCACGATGGCTCATTTCGCCTTTGAAATGCCAAATACACGACCAGCAGTCACGTATTGATGTTTCGATGACCACACACGAAAGTTTTAACAAATTTTAATGTGGGTTTTCGTTGTTACACTGACTCATAGTTAGTACAACGTGTGGTTGTATGCGTCCCCTTGTACATCTGTTAGGCCAATGTGAACTAACCGTTGCGGGCGCACCCGTTTCATTCCAAATCCGACGCAAGCTATGGCACGTGATCGGACTCGTCGCAACAGCCCCGAACTGCGAAATCGGACGTACCGAGCTCACCGAAGCAGCCTGGCCCCTGAGCGATGTCAACAGCAGGAATGCCCTTCTCCATATGTGGCGGCGTTCAATTGTGGATGCATCCGCGCCCTTTCTAAATGGCACGTTGGTCAACATCGATGAAAACCATGTTTCCATTGACACCACATGCGCGGGAATCGACTATCAGGACTGCTGCGATCTTGCGAAGGTTGCTCTCGCAAGCGATGACGCCGATGTCGTTCTGGAAGCCGGCCGCGCATTTGATGCCCTTGCCGAAGATAAGCTACTCCTGCCCTCGTTCCCATCGGCGTTTGTGGAGATCCGAAGGCAATTTGACATCCAACGCAAGGCTGTCCTCAGGCGGGCCTGGCAGGCGGAAGCCCATTTGCATCCCGAACCACAGGCGCTGGTATCCGTCTTTGAAGAGCGGCTCCGCAGCCTCGGCGACATGAATGGCATCGGCAGCTGCGCGATTCCATTCATACCGCTTCCCGGCACCACACATGTTAAAAAGGTCAACCTTCCAACGGGGGCACAGGTCACCGCAGCCACCATCATCGGCCTCTTGATCATGGCGCCAATCGTGCATATCCTCATCGACACTCCCCGGAAGGCAAATTATCCAAAGGCCCTGAGCGGGTCGGTAAACAAGCCGCTCTCCGACCTCAGCCGCAATGTCATCTTCCAGCTTGGCGCACGTGACATCAAGCAGTCGCTTGCCACCGCCATTTGCACAGATCCAAGCGGTAACATCATCGCCGCCGGGATGGCGACGACGACAAACGGAGACCACCCAAGCATCACAGTGATGCTGACAAAGAGTGGAAAAGTTCGCTGGGTGACGCGGCAAAGCGATGCCAATGGCATTACAACGACGCCTAAGCAAATCTTCATGGCGGAAAGCGGACGCATTTATGTCGCATCCGAGCTCACCGCGCAGCGTGCCAATGCACGGAATCTCTCGCCAGGTCGTTATTTGTCTGTCGATGTTTACTCACGCGATGGCACACACTCGTTTGAACGCGTTCATCCGGTGGCAATCGATGCTGCTGGAACGCTTCCCATTAAACTCATCT
Source organism: uncultured Armatimonadota bacterium (assembly GCA_903915615.1). Taxonomy (GTDB): domain Bacteria; phylum Armatimonadota; class Armatimonadia; order Armatimonadales; family Armatimonadaceae; genus CAIRTT01. The sequence goes on along the minus strand of CAIWTR010000720.1, from coordinate 1,671 downwards.
CAGACCAAAAGGGCGGTGTCTATGCATTTGGCTCATCGGCAACAACCCAGTCAACCGAGATCATGCATGTCACTTCGGGGTCAGCCACGGATGCAGCTCCACAGCTGATCGGCTTTCCGACAGGCTTTCGCTTGACGGATGCCATCGCGGATGCAAACGGCCACATCTTCCTGCTTGGGTATGTGCCTGTGAAGTCACTGGATGGTAGCCGCCACGATTGGCATGTTCAGGCATTTGACAAAAATGCCAAGCGCGTGTGGTCGAGAAATGTGACAGGTGCACCCGGATTGGCATCGACAAGTGTCCGTGGCCTAATCAATGCGCTTGGACAGCTCGTTGCGTATGGCCCGCGCCCCACACCAAACAAGCAAAACAAAGGTCGCTTGGTTGCATCCTTGGTGACGATGTCGGCTAATACCGGGGATGTCATTTTAATGGATCGTTTTGACTCCGAAAATCAAGACATGGACTTTGCGCTTTGTTGCCTACCGGTTGGGAAGTCGGCCTTGATGGGAATCACGACGCAATCGCCAATTGGCTCCGAAAGCATGACCCTGCATCGATTTGGAAATGCCGCGACGGATACATCGCTTACGCTGACCATGGGTCTTCCCTACAACCAACGCGTTGAGAGTATTCTCTCGCTGTATATCGATGCGAATGCTGCGGTCAACATGCTATTCCGCCCAAGTAAGCAGGCTGGATCCAATGTTGCACTGACGTATGTACGCAAATACTTTGGGCGTGAGGTCTCGACGGGAAGTCTCACGACAGCTGTTCCGTTTGCGTATACAACGGGTGCCGCGGGGTATGTGGCAGGTCACTACAACAATACGTTCAGCGTCTATTACTTCGGTCTGCTGCCGTAAACAAACCGTTTGTAGGATGTGCCGGCTGCGCCGGTCCGCGTGTAACGGTTTAGGATTGCCGTTTGTCTTTATCAATTGTTGATGTCTATGCTGCGCTTGCCGGGTGGATGCGTTTCGACATGGTTTTGCATTGTATTTTTCCAATCGCTGATGCTAATGCTGCGCTCGCCGGGTAGATGCATCGCGTGTGTGCCGATCTCGCCGGATGTTATTGAAATCCCGTTTGGTACTTGGTTCGGCTACGCTGGTTTGTTGCGCGACCTGGTCATGTGGGGCGACCATCCCCGATGGTCACGACGGCGTTTTGTGTCATCGATTCGTTGATTTTGACCATCGACGACGGTGCCCGCCCTGGCAGCCGCCGAATGTCCACTGGCTTACAAAATCTGTCGACTGGAATGACCGGCTCCCGGCACATCCACTCCACATTCCACCCGGCGTCGCGTTGTCGCGCATATTCGTGTCGGTTGTGCTGGATGAAATGCTTAGCTCCACTGATGCCTCTCATTGAAACAAATCCTCTGCGTAGGGGCGGACCGCTGTGTCCGCCCGCGTGTGACGGTTTGAAATTACCTCGTGGTTTTGCCACCGGTTGATGTCAATGCTGCGCTTGCCGGGTGGATGCATTACGTTTGTGCCGATCTCGCCGGATGTTACGAAAATCCCGCTTGATGCTCGGTTCGGCTTTGCTGATGCCTCTCATTGAAACAAATCGTCTGCGTAGGGGCGGACCGCCGAGTCCGCCCGCGTGTGACGACATCTAGTTGATGTGCGGACTTTGGATGTTTCACTAATGGCTTTG
>CAIWTR010000719.1 GCA_903915615.1 uncultured Armatimonadota bacterium | reverse complement strand
TGGCGCCTGTCTTCGCACGGTTGAACTCGCCCCTGCCATGAGCGCACGCCCCATGCACGAACCTGCCTCCTGCGCACACGTACGCCCCGCCAGCATTCATGGACAACATTTCCAGGTGGTCATTGTGGGCGCCGGCATCAATGGCATCGGTGTCTTTCGGGACCTATGCCTGCAGGGCGTGCAGTGCCTGCTGATTGACAAAGGTGATGTGGGCAGCGGCGCAAGCAGTGCGCCCTCCCGCATGATCCATGGCGGCCTGCGCTACCTGGAAAATGCCGAGTTTTCCCTCGTCAAAGAAGCCGCCCAGGAGCGCAACAACCTGCTGCTGACGGCACCGCATTTGGTGCAGCCCCTTCACACGGTTATCCCACTGTCCTCGCGACTCGGGGGGCTGTTTAGCAGTGTCCTGCGCTTCTTCGGCGCCAACCCTCCGGCCCGGTCGCGCGGCGTGTTGGCCGTGGCCTTGGGGTTGACGCTATACGATTTGATGGGGAAGAAAAACCGTTCTCTGCCCGGCCACTCTGTTCGAGCGACCAGTCCCGAAGACCGCGCGCTCCTCTCGGATGACATCCGCTGGACGGCGCATTTTTACGATGCGTGGATCAACCACCCCGAGCGACTGATGCATGAGCTGATCGCCGATGGCCACCGTGCGCACAACCCGTCGCTCGTCAGCAACCATTGCGAACTCTTGGCATTCCATGAGAACCGTCTGACCTTGCGGGATACGGTACTGGACACCGAGGTTGGCGTTACGGCCGATCTCGTGGTGAACGCAACGGGCGCATGGTTAGAGCAACTAAGCGGCCTATTTAGCGTGCCCAAGGGCCGCATGATGGGAACCAAAGGCTCGCATCTGATCATGGACCATCCCGCACTGCTGGCCTCGCTCAAGGGGCGCATGGTGTACTTTGAGGCGAACGATGGCCGCGTCTGCATCGTCTACCCCTTCATGGGTCGCGTGCTGGCCGGGTCTACCGATATTCCTGTTGTGAACCCGGATGAGGTGGAGACAGACTCCTCCGAGATTGAGTACCTGCTGAAGGTTCTGCACGAGGTCTTCCCGCGACTCAGCTTTTCTAAAGACCAGATTGTTTACACCTTCGTAGGGGTGCGGCCACTCGCCACCATCCAGTCCAGAAATGATGTCTCGGGCAAACCCGACAAAATTTCCCGCGACCACTATGTCATCGTTGACGGGCCTGAGGGCTCCAGAACCCTACCGGTGGTAAACCTCGTGGGCGGCAAGTGGACTACCTTCCGCGCGCTGGCCGAGGAAGCCACCGATGCAGTGCTCAAGCTGGTCCAAAAGCAGCGTGCCGTGTCAACGGCCGGGCTTCCCATCCCCAGCACTGACCTGGGCTTCGATGGTGCAGACATACAATCATTACGTCGCTTGTGTCGCCTGACCGGGGTGGTTCGTTTGTCCGACCTGGTTTTGCACCGCAGTCTGGCGGCCTTTCTGGGTCATTTGGACCTTGCCACGCTGGAAGTCATGGCCCAGGCGGCGAGCGAAGAGTTGGGCTGGAGCATCGATCAACGGCACCTGGAGGTGTCCCGGTGCCGGTCCATTCTTGTCAACAAACACAATATGCGGCAGCTAGCGCAAGCCAATTAGAAAGACTGTGTGTGACCTCTCGACCATTGAATTTGCTTCAGCGCGAGAGCGGAAGCCCTTTGTGGATCCAGCTCAGGGACATTTTGAGGCAGCAAATCGTCAGTGGTGAGTTGGGAGTCAACGCAAAGCTGCCTTCTGAGGCAGAGCTTGGCGAGATCTACGGCATCTCGC
>CAIWTR010000718.1 GCA_903915615.1 uncultured Armatimonadota bacterium | reverse complement strand
GCGGCGGCGCAGGACATCTGATCGGTGAACAGTAACCATCCAGTAACCACAAGGGGAACATCACCAAATGCAGACCAAGCGCTACCAACAAACTAAATTCGCGATCGGCTATTGGGTTGAGCCACCATTCGACAAGGATGCCCATCGCCGCTACCGTGAGGTCGCCGACTGCGGAATCAACCTTGTGCTGTCAGGATTTGGAGGGGCTCCAAAGGAGAAATTTCTTCCGATCCTGAAACGCTTTGGGCTGGATGCAATCCTGATGCACCCATCCGGCTCCCCGGAGACCTGGCCAGCGGACAAAAAGATAATCGGCTATGGCCTCGTGGATGAGCCATCGGCGGCACGCTTCAAAGAGCTCAAAAGACTTGCGGACACCGTGCGCGCCGCGCGCCCGGGAACCATCCCGTTCGTAAACCTCTTCCCAAACTACGCAACCCCTTCGCAGCTGGGCTCACCCGACTACACAACGCACGTCGCAGATTTCATCCGCATCTACCAACCGGATGTCCTTTGCATGGACAACTATCCCATCTTCAAACCCGATCGGGACACGCGCGCGCTGTACATCGACAACCTCGAAATCTTCCGAAAACAGTCGCTCGCCGCAGGCATCCCCTTCTGGAACTTCTTCAACATCATGCCCTACGGACCACACACCGACCCGACCGAAGCGCAGGTCCGCTGGCAGGTGAATGCAAGTCTGGTCTACGGCGCAAAGGGCTTGCTCTACTTTTGCTACTTCACCCCCGGCGGGGATGAGTTTCCAAAGGGCGGAGCGATCATCGGCCAGGATGGTCTGAAAACCCATCACTACGCGCAGGCCAAGCGCATAAACAAAATGCTGCAGTCGTACGGAAAGGTGCTGATGGACTGTACATCCACGGATGTCGCTCAGATTATGCCGGGCGATACGCCATCGGAAAAGCTCCGCCAGAGCGGTATCCGCGACATCAAACGCGACAGAGTCGACCCGCCGCATGACTATCTTGTTGGAACGTTTCGGCACAAAAGTGGGCGCCGCGCAGTGATGCTCATGAACAACCGCTTTGCCTACAGCGCGTGGCCGACGGTGGAATTCGATGTCCGCTCCGGTCAGCGTGTGGTCGAGATTGACCCGGAAACCGGGCGTGAAGTTCCTCTCCACGATGCCAGCCCGGCAATGGCTGGAGTACAGCTCCCCCTCATGGATGGCGGTGCGCGGCTGTTTCTCGTTGGATAGCAATCGCAACCGTCATCAGTAAGACCGAATTCGTACAACGTTTCGTGCTCGTATATACTTGATTGACTCCCAATCAGGTGATGATGACTGCCATGACAACGTTTGCACACTTCCGCCGGGTAACTCTGCTGACCATTTGGATGATGATGGTGGCTGCGGCCGCTGTCTTCCCGGCTCGGGCAGATGCACAGACCTACCGCTACCAAATGCAAATCGGTTCCCGCGGCTCGATGTGGCTCCACAACCCAAGTGGACTCACCTTTGATGCAGCGGGCAATATCTACGTGGCAGACACGGGCAACTCACGTATCCGAAAGTTTGACAAAAATGGCAACCCGCTCAAAGAGTGGGGATCAAATGGCTCATCCGAAGGGCAGCTCAAATACCCGGAAGGCATCGTCCTCGACTCGCAGGGCAACCTCTACGTCGCCGATACGTGGAACCACCGCGTGGTCAAGTACTCCACCAATGGGGATGTCCTCCTGACCTTTGGCGTGGATGGTTACGGCCAGCAGCAGATCAAGTTTGCCGAGAACATCGCTATCGATGCCGATGACAACATTTACATCAGCGACAACTGGGGCAACCGGATTCAGAAGTACGACAAAAATGGCGTCTGGATTCAGCAAATCGGCGGCCCGGGGAGCTCGGCAGGTCAGTTCAACGGTCCATATGGCTGTATTGTTGACAAGAAAACCGGACACCTGTATGTCGCCGACACAGGCAACCACCGGGTTCAGAAGTTCCTCCTGGATGGCACATGGGTCAAGTCATTTGGCGGTAACGGCAGCCTCGATGGACAGTTCAAATCCCCAAAAGGCATCGGCATCGACCATAACGGAAATGTCTACATCGGTGATAACGACAACCACCGCATCCAAAAATTCACTTCAGAAGG
>CAIWTR010000717.1 GCA_903915615.1 uncultured Armatimonadota bacterium | reverse complement strand
GCCATTGGCGTAAAACGCGGCGAAGATTGCGACGAGCACCAGTCCGAAGACAACTTGCGTGACGATTCCGGCGTAGGCGGCCGTGCGGTAGGCAAGCTGCCGCTTCATCCGCATTTGAAAGACAAGCCAAAGCAGGCGCACTAAGATTGCACTCCGCGGTGATGCTGATACATCCGGGCAACGATTTCATCGATGCTCTGATCTGTGATTTCGACATCATGGATGACCGCTTGCGCGGCGAACGCAGCGAGGAGGTCTGCGGCGGGGATAATGGCCGGGTCGAAGGAGAAGGTTTGCTCATTCCCGATGCGTTTAATCAGCATCGCCGCAGGGTGGCTGGCGGGGCAATCGGTCACGAGACGCATTAGTTTTGTGCTGCCAAACGCGGTTCGCAGATCACCGAGAGTGCCATTTAGCAATATGGTTCCATTGCCAAAGACAAGTACGCGGTCTGCAACGGCCTCGATGTCCTGGAGGTCGTGTGTGGTAAGGATTGTGGTGACATCCCCGGATTGCTGCAGCCAGCGCAGCAGCTCACGGACGGCGAGCTTTGCTTCGGCATCGAGGCCGATGGTCGGCTCATCAAGGAACAGAACATCCGGTTCGTGGAGGAGGGCCGCCGCGAGTTCACAGCGCATCCGCTGCCCAAGGCTTAGCTCGCGTACGCGTTGCTGAAGCACATCCCCAATGCCAAGGCGGTCGACGAGCAGCTTTTGTCTTGCATCAAATCGATGTCCGGGAACCTGGTAGAGCGCGCGCAGCAGCTCAAACGTGTCGGACACGGGGAGGTCCCACCAGAGCTGTGTCCGCTGGCCAAAGACGACGCCGATATGTCTGACATGTTCCTGACGCTGGGAAAATGGCTCACGGCCATTTACATTCACGGTGCCCGAATCCGGCTTCAAAATGCCGCACAGAATCTTGACAAGCGTTGACTTGCCTGCACCATTTGGGCCGATGCACCCAATCAGTGCTCCACTCGGGATTTGAAAACTGACATCGTGCAATGCATGGACCGTCGTTGTCTTACGCTGAAACAAACTCCCCGATGTCCGCTTATAAGTGCGTGAGACTGAGTGGACATCGATACCAGCGGAGGTCATAGACATTGCCACCTATGTTACGCCCCATTGTGGGCACGTATCACGCAGCGGTTCCGGTACTATGTGACTACAACCATGGTCGTAAATCCTGACAATATCTGCACCGAGACGCTGGAAGAGATTTTCCGGCAGGCCCATTTTGAGGTCACCGTTGATGCGGACAATGATCTGCTTATCAAAGACACCTACGCCTGCTTTATCTCGAATTGCAAAGAGAGTGTGCGGATTGCGACAGCCTTTCAGTTCCGAAAAAAGTCGTCCAAAGCCGAGCGCATGGAGCTTGCAAACCTGATCAATGCGGATTGCGAGGCTATTCGGGCAACCGTGATGGCAAAGCGCACACTTGTCGTCGATTGGTTCATCCCGATTCGCGGGGGCCTTCCAGCCGCCAACTTGATTCAAGCGTTCCGTGCATTCAATGGCCGTACACAAAATGCGTTGTATACCTGCGACACGGATGACATCGTCGAGTAAGAATATGTCCGACCACATCCAGGATGTCTCGGTGCCCCCGGGTATCGCCGCGTTTTTCCAAGGCTGGCAGCTCTACCAAAGCGTTGTCCAGAACAACTTGATGGAACATCGGCAACTTGGCACCGCGCTACGCAGTGTTTTTGAATCGCTTGAACCCGGATTTTCCGTACTAGACCTTGGCTGCGGCGACAGCTCGATGGCAATCAAGGCACTCGAAGGCCTCCGTGTCAGCAGCTACACAGGCGTTGACCTCACCGCTCCAGCACTTGAAATCGCCCGTGCAAACTTCCGTGGGACCTATTCAGCAACCTGGGTACACGCAAACATGGTGGATTACATCGCCAGCTGCAATCAACAATTCGATGTCATCATGACATCGTTTGCCATGCACCACCTTCCTGCAGACATCAAACAAGCATGGCTGATAGACATCGCGAAACACCTCACGCCAAGCGGGTGTCTGCTGCTGGTTGATACGTGCTGTCCAGCCGGCATGTCACGGGATGAAACCGTCCAGACGTACTTAGACCTAATCGCGGACTGGCCACTTTCACCCGCTGACAAGGCGACCATCGCCACCCACATGTGGTCGAGCGACTTCCCTGAGAGTGAGGCGTTTATGGATGCGGCACTCACGGCTACCGGGCTTAACCAGACGACGATTTACAAACATCCCCATGGTCTGCAGGTTGGGTATGTGTGTCGGCGGTAGCCGTTTTTACGTTCGCTAATTGGTACGTCAGTAACCCGATTATGACCGGACCTAAACAGGCTTAGCGATAGATAGCGACTTCTTTATCAACGCAGGGTTCCCAGCAACAAAGCAGTTGTCAGGTACATCGGATGCCACCACTGATCCCGCCCCCACAACGACGCCTTTGCCAACCCGAACCCCTGGCAAAATAACAGCGTTCATACAAATCCATGCCCCATCGCCAATATGGACATCTTTGCCATAAGCATCCGGTGAACACCGGCGCTCCGGACCACCGATGGCGTGTGTCCCCGTGTGGATCACCACATTGGGCGAGATACAGACATTTTTCCCGATGAAACAGCTGCCATCGAGAACAATCTTGATGTCTGTGGTGAGCGTTGATCCCTGCCCGATGTGCAAGCGCTGATGCCAATTCTTTCCGGGTCCGCGTATCTCAAGACGCCCAAACATCGTGACCTTTGGGCCAATGTCAAAGCCCGCCAACCGATAAAACATCGTCCTGATCCGCGGCAATCGCCATGCAGGGAGTAACGCAGCAAAGACGCCCGCGATCCCACGATGCGGCCGAATATCACTGGTTCCGACTTCAGACCGGATGGTGGATGCGAAAGATGCTGGAGTCACAACGGGAATCCATGCAACTTTCGTTCCACACTACACGCCTACTTATAACCGGGGAGAAAGTCAAGAATGCCAATACTGCGCGGTGCCTCTGCCTGTGTGCGGAACCAAGTAGGTCGGCATCCAGATGTTTGTACGTGAGTAACTCGCTACCCGTTTCGGGTAGTGTAGCGACGGGATGTTTATCTACGCGGCTAGCAGTATTGTCATTGGCATCGTTGGCGCCTGGCTCTCCGGCTCGGGCCCGCTCAAAGGCCTCGCCGGGACATCGGCGGTTGTTATTAACGTCGCATGCATCCTCCCGCTTGCCGCTGGAATGTTGCGCCATCCAGACAAGCGCTGGGCAAAACTCATCTTGTTTTGCGTGGGATTTGGGGTGATCGAGCTCATCGCGGATGCCCTCTGCGTTGAGGTAACAAAGACGCTTGATTATTCCGTTGCACGGTCTCCGATGATTCTTTCCAGTCCGTGGTGGATGCCGGTTTCGTGGGCGCTCGTGGCGTGTCAGGTGATGTTGATATCAGGTGCTACCGCATCGCGATTTGGAGAGAAGTGGCGAGTCTTATCGGGGGCTGGTCTTGCTTTTCTGATGCTCGCTTTCCACGAGGATGCGGCATTTCAGGCAGACTGGTGGCGCTATCAGGACTGCTTTATGGTTGGGAAGGCGCCCGTGTATGTGTTACTTGCGGAGCTGTTAATCGGCGGGATGTTAGCGTGGATTATGGGGCAGCTCAGCGCACACACGGGTCCAAAGCGCATTTTAGCAATGATTTTGCTTACCGGCGTGGGGACCGTGATTGCAGGGATGATTGGCTTTGGCGCAGTTGAAGTCCTGCCTGTTTTGTTTCGAGGCCAACCACATCCGTTAATGCCGTTTCTGTTTAAGTAGTGGCTGTCGCAACCTGCTTAGATTTTCCGTTTTTCCCACGGACCCACCCCAAAAGAATACATTCCTGCGCACTGTAATACGTCCCGAGAACCAGAACGCCCGAGTATGGAAGCGGCTGGATGAACTTATTCACTGCCAAAAGTGAGTCACTTATGACAAAGAAGAGCGCGCCAAACAGGACTGTACGATTTTCAAGCGTTGGCTCTGCCTTGTAGCGGGCAGCAGCAATCATCGCCATCGTTAGGATCACCGTGAGATAGAGCATCACGGGAGCCACAAGCCCTCCGGCGACCCGACCAGATCCGATGAGCCACGTCGCCATGATGGCGCCGAAGAGCGCGAGCGGCACCGCAGCGGCCACATTCCAAGCACGTGGGCCAGACTTTACAAAGAGGATGCAGTACAAGATGTGCGCGGTCAGAAAACTGGCCAGCCCCTGAATGAAAAAGCCACTCCACGCGAGAAAAGCATCCCCGGCGATCGAACCCGCCCACGCGCAAATCACCAGGACTTTAAGGTTGCGTGGCTTCGCTGCAAAGCGTTGATGCGTGACCAATGTGAGCATTAAGAAGACCATCGCGCCAAGCTTTGCGACTTTGTACGCTACCCCCTCGGATGCGATTGGCCACGGGAGCTGCTCGGAAAACACCGCAAGGATAGCAAGCAGGTGAAAAATGTCCATCAGACGTCGGTGCAGCATGTTACTGGTGATGTTCACACACCCGTGCAGAAGTCTGCCACGTGCAGGAATCCTATGGGTACCCGATGAACCTCCAGTGTCGCACCTTTGCGGCAGGAGATTTCGGAAATGCCAATAACACGACGCACACTGCTTGCGGGAGCTGCTGCCATGACGATTGCACCGGCTGTGGATGCAGCCAAAAAGGATACTTATCTCTACGAGTTGCGTGTTTATCACTGCCATCCAGGCCGCGCCGCGGCACTGCACACCCGCTTTCAAAAGCGTACGATTGGCATTTTCAAGCGCTGCGGGATGGAAGTGATGGGCTTCTGGGATGTGAATGGCAAGGAAAACGATGTCGTTTACATGGTCCGCCATAAGAACCGCGATGCCCGTGAAAAGGCTTGGAAGGCATTTGGTAAAGATCCTGAATGGGCACTTGCCGT
>CAIWTR010000716.1 GCA_903915615.1 uncultured Armatimonadota bacterium | reverse complement strand
GTCGACCGTGAGCCTGGTCAGTATCTTGGCCACCCTACGACGGTCTTGCTGGATGACAACAAGACCATCCTCTGCGTCTACCCGAAAGGGCATGGCAAGGGGCCTGTTGTCTACAAGCGCTCCACAGATGGTGGCACAACCTGGTCGCAGCGCCTCCCGACGCCGCCAAACTGGACGACGAGCGGAGAGTGCCCAACGCTGTTCCGCCTGACCGGCCCGGATAGTAAAAAGCGTCTGGTGATGTTCAGCGGGCTCTTCCCGGTGCGGAGCGCCATTTCCGAGGATGATGGTCGTACATTTAGTGAGCTCCGTGCAGTTGGCAACTACGGCGGCATTGTCCCGATGAGCAGTGTCATCCGCCTGAAAAATGGCGATCACCTGGCGTTCTTCCACGATGATGGCCGTTTTTACGAGAACAGCAAAAAGGTTACGAAGTTCACGGTCTATTCGATTCGCAGCGCGGATGGTGGCCAGACATGGTCTAACCCGACGGTAATCGCAGCGCACCCAAAGGCACATCTCTGCGAGCCCGGCGTGCTCCGTTCCCCGGATGGTAAACGCATCACGATTCTGCTCCGCGAGAACAGCCGCAAGTTTAACTCGATGGTCATCCACTCCGATGACGAGGGCGTCACTTGGACGGACCCCCTTGAGCTCCCGGGAGCGCTGACTGGCGATCGGCATACGGGTGTCTACACGCAGGATGGCCGCTTGTTCATATCCTTCCGCGATACGACGCTCGAGAGCCAGACGGCCGGCGACTGGGTGGCATGGGTCGGGAACTATCAGGACATCCTGGATGGCACCGAAGGCCAGTACCGCATCCGCCTGATGGACAATACCTACTCTGGTGACTGCGCTTACCCGGGTGTGTTACTGCAAAAAGATGGCACTATCGTCACGACAACCTACGGCCACTGGAGCAAAGGCGAGCAGCCTTACATCATGACAGTTCGCTTGAAGCTCTCCGAAACGGATGCCCGTCTTAAGGCGATGCGTCGCTAGCGGAATCGGTCGACATCGTTCGCATCCGCGCTGAAGCTGCCTCCCATCCTGTAGCCGGATCTGCCCCTTGATACGGAAGTAGGATTGAGAATGAACTTGCAACTGCGCGGTCTGCTGGCCGCACCACATACGCCTTTTGACACGGCTGGAGATGTCAATCTTTCCGTGATCCCAAAGCAAGCCGCTGCGCTTGTGCGAAATGGGGTTGCGGGTGCATTTGTCTGTGGCACAACGGGAGAGGGGCTTTCTCTTACCATCGCGGAACGGATGGCGGTTCTCGATGCCTGGCTTGCGGCAAAACCGGCGGGATTTCATGTGATTGCGCATGTTGGTGCGGCAGCGGAGCGGGATGCGATTGCGTTGACAAAGCATGCTGTCGCTTCGGGTGCGGATGCCGTTGCAGCGCTGCCGTGTTTCTACCACCGGCCATCGGGACTCGATGCGGCTATCGACAGCTTTGCGGCAATCGCGGATGCAGCAAGCGGTATTCCGACATACTACTACCACCTCCCGGGGCTGACGCAGGTTGACTTTTCGATGATGGATTTCATTGGAAAGGCATCGCGGCTGGAGAACTTCGCGGGCTGTAAGTACAGCAAACCGGACTTGATTGAATACGCCCAGATGGTTCGGGAATACGGAAGTGTCTATGACCTCCCGTGGGGCTGCGATGAGCACTATCTCTCAGCAGTTCTCGCGGGTGCAGTGACGTTTGTCGGCAGTACTTACAACCATAGCGCGCAGCTTTACCACAAGCTTCAAGCCGCCATTGATGCTGGTCAGCTTACCCGTGCACGGGAGCTTTCGGGAAATGTTCAGCAGCTGATCCGGATGCTTGTGACGGGCGGCGTGATCCCGACGCAGAAGTGCCTGCTGGATGCTGTTGGTCTCCCAGTGGGTGGTGTTCGTTCACCTCTGCGCTTCAGTGGTGATGCATCCCTCATTCCAAACTTGCTTGCCACCGGCTGGATTGATGCCGAGCCAGCATCGTTTACGGCCAATTGAAGTCGCCTAAGGACTGGGAAATTAGGTTCAGCGCACGCGAGGTTTTGCCTCTGCAACTCGCCCATCCTAACCCGGTTTAAGGGGGATTCTAAATAGCTTGTTAATCATCCGATTAACCAAAGTTAAAGAGGGATGCAATATATCTCACACAACAAATCTAGTACGTATGACAGGTTGTGTTTCCTGAGGAACTATACGTATAACAAATCATGTCTATACAGACAGCACCCGCATTTGTTGACGTCCCGGCAAAGCCAATGCATGGTTGAGGAGATTACGAAATGAAACAATATGGATTAGGTGCAATCATTGCACTGGCAGCAGTGGTTTCGATTGCCGGATGCGGTGGTAGCGGCGGTGGAACACCGACAGCCGGTACGGGACGACTGCAGGCATTTGCCGCGGATGACTTCCGTGATGATCACCAGCAGATTTGGGCAACGATTTACAAGGTTGAGCTGCTGGATGCCAGTGGTGCAGCGGTGACAGTCTTTGACGATGTCGTTGGAAAGAGCATGGATCTGCAGTTATTGCATGACAATGCTGGTCCACGTTTTGCATTCTTGTCCGATGTAGCCATTGCGGTCGGAACCTACACACAGGTTCGCCTCACGATGGGTCCTGAAATCACCCGATTCCCGGTAGGCAGCACAACCGGAATCAAGACGCCTTTTGCAGCATCCCTGACGCGTGATGCCGCTGGTAATGTTCTCTACACAAGCACACTTGACATGCCGACCGTGATTGCCGAAGGTGTTACGAGCAAGCTGGTAATCGACTTCGATCTACCTCACTTTGTGCTCGCGAACGGTGCTGTCACACCTAAGGTGAAGCGTGGCGACGACTCAACCTTGTCTGACAAGTCGCGTCATCATGATGAGGATTACCACGGAACGATCACTGGGCTCACCGGTACCGCACCGGTCCAGTCGTTTACGCTGACCAACGGTGCGTGGAAGACCGAAGTCACTGTGGATGCATCCACGGTCGTCTTCTTTGAGAAGAATCAGTCCAGCCCAGCGCTTGCGAACAACCTCTTTGTCGAAGTTAACGGCACGTTTGACACCGTCACCGGCGTCCTGAAGGCCACGAAAATCAAGATTGAGGACAAGTCAGGCGGCGGACAAAACAATGGCCGTGGCATTCCTGAGGTCAAGGGACTTGTATCTGCACCATCCACCGCTACACGCTCATTCACAATTGCAATCACCGAATCCGATGACTTTGTCCCAACACAGTCAACGGTAAATGTGGTCGTAACGGACACAACTGTCTTCCGTGCACATCGTGGTGTGATCCTCACAGAGGCAGAGTACTTTGCAACCCTCGGTGCAGTCTCGATTGCAGAAGTAAAGGGAACCTACAACGCAGCCACGAATACCTTGACTGCGACATTGGTGAAGTCTGAATCAGAATCTGACAGTGATGATGATTCGAACGAGGCAGAAGCTAAGGGGAAGGCAGGTCTCATCGATGCAACAGCAGGGACATTCGTTCTGAGTCCGGTCTCAGAGTATGAAGGCTTCGTACCTGGCCTAAGTCCACTCAGTGTTGTCGTTGCCGCTGGTGCAGAGTTCGAGGATGGCCGTGGAGATGACTCCAACCGCGCAACATTCTTCGCCGGACTCGCGAGTGCTAATCGCGTGACTGTCAAGGGTAGCTATGCGGCGGGCGTATTCACTGCCGTTGAGCTTCGCTTAAAGTAAGCATCCCCGTTTGAGGCACGATCGCCCCCTGCAGCTACGCTGCAGGGGGCGATTTCCATTTGCGTTGACTTGATATCACTATCGTCCACACGTTTCATTTTGCGTTGATGGGAGCATACTAAATCAGGGAGAATGCGGAACTCCTTGAGAAATAATCTCAAATATCTCACAAAAACGTACAGTATTAATGATAATTTTGCGAAACATGGGAACACTCCAGTATGGGAAGGCAATGTCGCCGGACCTGGATAGCCATGATGCGAACACAATTTCAACCCGAAAATCAGCAACATCTGTCAGACGTAAGCTTGTCGGTGCGCCTGATCACCGTGCTCTTGCTTGCTCTCTTGGCGCCTGTAGGGTTGATCTTTGCGGGGCTGATTTGGCTCGAGGATGGCGGTCCCGTGCTCACCGGGCCACTCTTCGAAGTAGACCCCGATGGAACACGCATTCCAGCATTTCGGATAGCAACACTACACATCGAAAAGTGGGATATCCGAAAGCTTCCCGCATCCATGGGCAACCCGGAACGCCTCATCCTAATCCCGACTCTGTCCGTAATTGGTCGCATTCTGACACGCCTAAGTCTCGAGCGGCTTCCGGCGGTTCTCCTTGTTGCCATGGGACGCATTTCTCCTTCAGTGCTGCTCCGTCCCAGAACGATGTGCAGTATGTAGACGTGCACAATAGCTGCCTCCAGAAAGGGGGGCGCTATTATGCCTGACCGTCATGGTTTGGATTATGTTGCTATTCGCCAGCGAATACGCCTGCGCTTTCTCGGCGTATTCTCACTCACAGACACAGCGGGAATCGTACAGAGATTTCCAACGCGTCACGCATCCGTCCTCGTCGCCTATCTCGCCTACCACGCTGACCGTAACCACTCACGCGACAAATTGGCGGAAATGCTGTGGCCAAATGCCGACTTTGATGAACAACGTAATCGCTTCCGCGTAGC
>CAIWTR010000715.1 GCA_903915615.1 uncultured Armatimonadota bacterium | reverse complement strand
GGAACGCGATGCCGATTACCTGATGGACAACAACGCCAAATGGACGGTCGAGCTTGCGACGTGGGCCGTCGAGCGCGAAAGCCGCTTCATCTACGCCAGCAGCGCGGCCACTTACGGGGATGGCGCGCAGGGCTTTGATGACACAGCCGACCCTTATAGCCTCCGGCCACTCAATATGTATGGCTACTCAAAGCACCTCTCCGATGTCCGCCTCCACGAAGCCGGCCTCCTTGAGCACGTTGCAGGCATCAAATTCTTCAATGTCTATGGCCCAAATGAGTACCACAAAGGCCATATGGCTAGCGTCGTCCTGCACTCGCACCGCCGGATTCGCGAAGAAGGCGCCATCTCACTCTTCAAATCCTACAAACCTGAATACGCGGATGGTGCACAAGTACGTGATTTCATTTATGTTAAGGATGTCGTGGATGCGCTTGCGTGGCTGATGCAAACACCATCGGTGAACGGCATTTTCAATCTTGGAACGGGGCAGGCACGCAGCTGGAATGACCTCGCCAATGCAATCTATGCCGGTATTGGGCAGGACCCAGTGATTAAGTACATCGAGATGCCCGATGCTCTTCAGGGTAAATACCAATACTTCACAGAAGCCAAAATGACCAAGCTGCGGGCGGCGGGATACACGCGACCCTTCACCAGCCTCGAAGATGCGGTCAAGGATTACGTCACCAATCACCTCGACAAGGAGCTTGCCCCTCTGGGCTGGTGATGCCACAGTTCTTGCCGGAGCCTACCGAGGAAGGCATCGTCGCGATTGGCGGTCCCATCACGGCCGAAATGCTGCAGCAGAGCTATGCCAATGGCATTTTCCCTTGGCCGCATGAAGGCTACCCGCTGCTCTGGTTTGCACCGGATCCGCGTGCCATCCTCGACTTTGATGCGCTCCATGTCGGCGACCGCCTTGCGCGCCGACGGCGGAACAGCACGTACACATTCACCATCAACAAATGCTTCCGCATCGTCATGGAGGCATGCGCGACAGTACCGCGAGCAGATCAGGATGGCACATGGATTACATCTGCAATGCTCAAGGCGTATACCGATTTGCACGCTCTGGGGGATGCTCATTCGATTGAGGTCTGGGATGGCGAGACGCTGGTCGCCGGACTTTATGGTGTCTATGTGGCGGGTGTGTTTTCCGGCGAGTCGATGTTTACCCGCGTCACGGATGGCTCAAAGCTCGCCGTTCTCTATCTTATTGACCATCTGCGTTCGCTTGGACTCACCTGGCTGGACATCGAGCAGCTCACGCCGCACTTTGAAGCCCTCGGCGCGGTCGAAATCTCACGGGTGGATTTCATGGCGCGTCTGCGGGATGCCGCAGCAAAGCCTCACATCCCGTTTGTCTAGCGCTTGGCAGTGATGGCGCAGCCAAACGCTGGCTCCGCCTCTGGAAGCTTTTTCCCATTTAGCACAGCATCGATGGCTTTATTCAAGACAGCGTTCTTGACCAGCTCCTGCTCCCGGCGGTCATCGAGTCTGCCCGCGTAGCGCAAAATGCCTTGCTGGTCCATCAGGAATGCTTCGGGCGTAACGGCGGCCTTGAGATGTTTCATCCCAACCTGGTCAGCATCGTGGAGC
>CAIWTR010000714.1 GCA_903915615.1 uncultured Armatimonadota bacterium | reverse complement strand
GCGGGCAGCGGTGCCATCCTGCGAAAGGTCATCGGGGGTCCCCATGCGCCTGAAACGTAAGATGTATAAGCCGCCTGCCGGAGGTAGAGAGGCGTCTTTGTTTGCACCTGGAGGACCCGGGCGGTGCTGCCGGCATCGCCAAATGTAGGCCCAAGCTGTGGCTGTTCTATCCCGCGCGACCCGGATGCACCAGATGGCCTGACATCCAGCATTTTGTTGCCAAGCTCATAGATAAAGTCTTTGTTGACAGTTATCAGGGTGGATGTACCTGCGAATGCGATCACAAAGCCGATGGCGCCAAGGAGCTGCCAGCGGAATGAACGGAATGTGGGTTTGACATCGATGTTGTTTACACCGAGGAGCACGCCAATGATCAACGGGAGGATGGCTGCGGCGACTTTTCCCTGGATTGAAAATGTGTTTGTGATGCCGGTCGCGGTCACGACAATTCCAATCATGACCAGGAGCGCGCTTCGCCGTGGGTCATGTTGGCGATACGCGAGGGCGTTGACGAAGGTCCCTGCGAGGGACGCCTGCATGAGGAGGTTGCGGGGCCGGGCGGGACCGATTTGAAGAAGCTCCATCGGGGATGTATCCGGCGTTGTCAGAGCACCAGCCATTGTCAATGCCGCCGCTGCAATCCACATCCAAAGTCCGGCCTTCCACTGTGGCCGCACAAAGCAGGCAACGAGAGAGAGGCACGCGATGCCGATTGGTTGCGGAAGCCAGCCAGCAACACTGATCACGCCGATCGCAGTCAACAAGACCCCGATGTTTATCAGGACGACGGTGGATGTCGCGACGCGGCTAGACATCCGGCTGCACCTCGGTTGCGATTCCATCCAGATCTGCAATGACACAAAGACGCTGACGATGCTGCAAACCAGTATCTGACTTGTACTGCTCTGGAATCAGCGTGAACACAATCGCATCTTCCACTGGAATTATAGGCTGGGGCACTTTGTCGAGAAACGCGGGTGGTGTCTCAAAATGGCTGATGCTTGCAAATGCCTGAGCAATGTCATCTTGGCTATGCAGCTTTGTAAAGCTTTGCCGCTGGCTGGTGATGGATGCAATACGCTGACCATCTTTGAGTAACGACAGCACGCTGGCATAGGCGAGAGAAACCAGGGCTTCGAATTCTGGAATCGGGAGTGGCTCCCGAATACCCCGGCCTGACCAGTGTTGCCACTTTGAGACTGTGGCGACGACGCAACGCTCATCCACGATGATATGAACGCCATCGATGGCGCCCTTTTGTGCTACGCGAACCTGCAGGGCTGGCTGCGATGTTGCAGCTGATCTACTGGATGCCCGCCAGTCGATGCGGTTGCTTGGATCGCCCGGGGTATGGGTGCGTGTGATATCGAGGCCGGTGGTCATCATACTGCTGCGTGCGGTTTGAGCAGCAATCCAGTCGTTTGAAACAGACCTTGCAGTAAGAACGGTTTGTGTCTCAGGGATGATGGGGAGGACACAGATCTGTACTTGCGAAGGGATTATTCGCGACCTAGCGATAAGACCAAACGGTCCAGGGCGGCTGACACGGATGGCTGGAATTAGCCACTTGCCACGGAAGCGACCGATGAGGCTCATTTTGACAACGCCAGGCTCAGTTTCAGGAAATCCTTCATCATGTGTGGCAACCAGAGCAAGCGGAAGCCTTTCGAAATGTAGGAGGCTGTTAGCAGACAGTGCTGATGTGGTGGCAGAAAGGGTAACGCCTTGTCCTGTT
>CAIWTR010000713.1 GCA_903915615.1 uncultured Armatimonadota bacterium | reverse complement strand
ATCCCAAAGGCGATCCGCCTGTCCCAATAAGTGCTCACTCACAACCGGATCGCGCTCAATCTCCACAAAATACGGCCCACCCTGCCAATCTGGCTGCCGTATTCCACAGTAATCCATCATCCGGATGACCTGCTGGAGCTCCGCAGCCTCCGTCGGCATCGCGTGATAAAGCACAAGCGTCAGTGAATCAAGCCCCAGCAATGCAAGCTGAAACTGCATTTGCCTTCGAATCGATGACTGCACAAGGCGTTTATCCCGCCATGACCGCACCATGCTGGCACCACACTTGATCTCAACCGCATGCATCCCACAGGATGAAAGTCCATCCAAGGATGCCCGCCGGTGCGGGTGAGTCAGCGACTCGATACAGGCCGGCTCTAGCGAAACACCGTGCGCGCGCTCATACGCTGCACGCGCGATAGGTTCCAAAATGTGACCGAGCTGCATCGCACTGTCACCACCGCGCCCAAGTGTAAATGGCTGCCCCGTATCGGTAGGCATCGGGGAAAGCTTGTCATTACGGACACTCAGCCACCCTTGGCCTCCGCCAACTGCCTTCGCAATCTCAGTTGCAGTTACACCTCCGTGGCGCCACTGTAACCACTTACCAGTCCCCTGATCCATCGACAAACGCTTGTAGAGCTGCACAAACGTATGCTATCAAGGGGATGAGAACCTAGGGCAAAATGTTTCACGTGAAACAACAACGCATCGGAATGGATAAACAGCATGGCACTAACGGATGCATTTACACAGGCTGCAGGTGGATGGAAGGGGACCAAAACGGTGTGGCCCGGCCCAGGTGCGGATGCCATTTCCTCCGATGTATGGCTGGATGCACGGCTCGCAGCACGTGGTAAGTCCCTCGTACTTTCCTATGACTGGACAGCATCCGGCGAGGCACAGCAAGGCGAACTTGGATTTTCGTTATCAACGGATCTTGCAGCTGCACAAGGATGGTGGATTGACAGCTGGCATAACGACGATGCCGTGATGCAGCTGACTGGTCGGGTAACAGAAAGCAATGTAGTGATGCTTTCAGGCACATTCCCAGTATCAGATGGACCCGATTGGGGATGGGATATCCAGATTCGCCCGACAGAAACCGAAATGGATATTGTGATGTGGGTTATCCCCCCTGGCGAGACAGGGATGCTCGGTGTCCGGTACGAACTCATCAAATCTACGTGATCGCAGTTCCATCGGAAACATGCTAAGTCAACAACTTCACATAGTTGACGCACCATTGGCACAGTAGTTGCACCAGTAGACATCACTACGTTCGGGTTGAGGTTCTGATGTCTACTAACAAAACTGGTGTTGCCGCTCTCATCGCTACCGCTGACCGGGGTCCGTCCATCGTGATGACCATCGAGTCTATTAAGCGCCTGCAGGGACAGCTGGATGAGCTGGTAATCGTTGATCAAAGTTCAAACGATGACACCTACATGGCCCTCATGCCCTACCTCCAAGACCCATTCATCAGCTATATGCGCGTCTCATCCAAAGGCAAGGGAAAGGCACTAAACCTTGCACTTGCGCAAATGGACAGCGAAATCGTAATCCTCACTGATGACGACACGGAAGTCTGTGATAACTGGATTACTGCATACACAAAGCGATTCACCAAAGATGACAATACAGTCCTCATCTACGGGGATGTTCTTGCAGCAGACTTTGATCCAGCCGAAGGCTTTATCCCAGTCTATGAATGTGGACAAGACCGCGTGATCACATCCCTCTGGGAACGACGCAACACACGGGGCATCGGTGCCAACTGCGCCATCCGACGCTCCCCAGTGATGGCTCTCGGTGGCTTTGACCCGGAAATGGGCCCCGGTGGTGACTTCCGAGCCTGTATCGACTACGACCTCACCGTCCGCTGCATCGTCGCTGGACACACCGTTCAGGAAACACCAGCATCCGCAGTCATTCACTATGGCTTTCGCACCCACAAACAAGGCGCACGCCTGATGCGAAATGCATTCCACGGAATCGCGGCGATGCACACAAAGCTCATCCGCGCTGGACACTACAATGACATCCCGTGCATGATCCACGAATTCGCCTGCTATGCAGCAGCACCACTGTTCCAAAACCTGATGAAGGGAAAACTACAAGGTCTGCAAGCAATCAAGGGCTTTGCAAGTGGAATCGCAGCGGCACTGCGCCACGACTTCGATGCGACAACCGCGATGTTCCAGCCGAACCTTGCGACCAGCGGGAGCATTATCCCGATGCCAGCGTTTGGCGTTGCCAGCAACCCATCTTTTGCCACGGCTCAGAATCCAGTGCTGACGGTTGTAGATGGCGGACTCCAGGATGGCATGGCTACCGCGACAAATGAAACCGCTACGTTTGCGGTTTCCAGTAACCAGCCTACAAATGTAGATGTCGAGGAATCGGTTCAGCTAGCCGCCTAACGTAATAAACAGTCACACATCAACACCGTAGAATGCCTTCAGACAGGACACACTGGCTGGAGGCATAATGCAATTTTGCGTGTTTGATACCGAAACAACAGGCCTGCCAACACCCGTTGAAACACCGGATGGCATCAAGCTTGTGTACCCACGCCTCGTCCAGCTGGCATGGGTCATTCTCGACCAAAACCTCGAGGAAATCGCATACGCATCCTTTATCATCCAGCCCGATCAATGGACCATCCCGGATGATGTTGTCAAAATACATGGCATCACGACATCTGATGCCTTCCTCCTCGGCGAACCAATCCACGATGTCCTCGCAGCGTTTGCAACCGCAATCGCCGAATGCACACACATCATCGCCCATAACATCGCTTTCGATACAGGCGTCCTAAACGGCGAATACGAACGCTATGAGATCCCAAATGCCATTCTTGGTAAACAACAGTGTTGCACCATGGAAACAGGTCGGGGAATTATGAAGATCCCGGGATCCGATGGCTACCGAAGACCAAACCTCGCTCGCCTCGCAAAACACTACTTTCCAAACAGCGATTTCATCATCGCCCATGATGCCCTTGCTGATGCACAAAAGGTCGTTCGTATCTTCATTCGTATGGTGAATACCGGCGATTTCACGCCGTGAATTGAACAAATACGCCTCGATGGCAATCCGTACCAGCTGCATCTCTAGACACATATCTAAGCACCGTGCTAAGATTCGAAACCTGTCCATCCATCGATGACCAGAAACAGAAACTTCGCTGAGAAATAAGACCAAATGCTGACACACCGCTTTCGGGGACTGATCGCACTCACAGCAACGCTGACCGTACCCATCATGCACCTCATCGCAGGTGCAGCCCCCATCACGCCAGCGGCTAAACCCGTTCCGACGCGGACCGAACTCGCGAAGCAGTTTCAAACCACCGTCAAACCATTTCTTGCCACCTACTGTAACAACTGCCACGGTGCCACCAAGCCGCAAGCACAGCTAAACCTGACACGCTTCACCGACATCTCAACTGTCCTCGCCGATATCCCACACTGGTCGATGACAAAGCAACGCGTAGCAGATGTAGAAATGCCACCCGCCGGCGCAAAGCAACCTAAGCCTGCTGAGCGACAAGCCGTCGTTAAGTGGATTGCCGATGTCCGTAGCTACGAAGCAAACCGGACCGCCGGTGACCCTGGTATCGTCCTCGCACGGCGCCTGAGCAACTCTGAATACGACAACACCATCCGGGACCTGACCGGCGTCGACATGAAGCCCACAAAGGCATTCCCCGTCGACCCTGCAAACCAGGAAGGCTTTGATAACTCCGGCGAATCTCTCACCATCTCGCCAGCACTTGCAAAGAAGTACTACGAAGCCGCACGCTCTGTTGCCGAAAACCTCGTCCTGACATCCGGAGGGTTTTCGTTCTCCACACACCCTGTGATGTCTGAGCCTGACAGAGACAAGTTCTGCGTCCTGCGCATCGTTGACTTCTACCGACAACAACCGACCGACATCGCGATGTACCTTGAAGGCGTATGGCGCTATCGCCACCGCAACGCCCTCGGGACACCCGCAGCAACACTTGATTCCATCGCCCAAAATGCGAAAATCAGCCCAAAGTACCTCAAGACCGTCGCACAGCTCCTGGATGACAAATCCATCACTGTAGGCCCTATCGCAAAGCTGCAAGCATCCATGGATGCCATCCCAGCCCCGACACGCATAAACGAAACAGCACCAAAGCCACGCTTCCGTGAGACCGCGAACTGGATACAGAAACTCCGCCGGCATAT
>CAIWTR010000712.1 GCA_903915615.1 uncultured Armatimonadota bacterium | reverse complement strand
TACGACTAGAAGTACTTTGGTTGGCGATGTTCAAAAACGGATTGACGCAGCGGTGATGTTCGCTTAGCATCTGACATAACCGTTCAAGAAAGACCTCACCCTCATGATTGACCTCACTGGACAACACATCTTCATCGCCGGCGGAAGCCGCGGCATTGGTGCCGCAGCCGCACGGATGGCCGCAAAGGCTGGCGCGGATGTCACCATCAACTACTTGTCCCACCGGGATGCTGCCGATAAAGTCGTCGCTGAAATCGAAGCGATGGGCCGTCGTGGCTATGCCGTGCAGGGTGACATCAGCCAGGATGGCGTTGCGAAGACGATGATGGCGGATGCTGTTGCGCATCTCGGCAATATCACCGGACTTGTGGTGTCGGCTGGCGTCTTTGAAGCCGGCCCAATCGATGAGATGACTGCTGAGTTCTGGGACAAAACGATGGGCGTGAATGTCCGCGGAACCTTCCTCTGCGTTCAGGCGGCTGTTCCTTATATGCGCGACAACGGTAAAGGCAGCATTGTTATCTACACATCGACGGCTGGCCAGCGTGGCTCGGCGGTCTACTCGGCATACGCCACCAGCAAGGGTGCGCAGATCATGTTTATGCGCTCGATGGCGCTTGAGCTAGGTGCCGACAAGATCCGCTGCAACTGTGTCGCTCCTGCGTGGACCGAGACCGATATGGCTGCGCCAAGCCTGGATGCGCTTGGCCGCGAGGATGTGGCACAGGGCTTTGTTCTTGGACGGATTGGCCTCCCGGATGACATCGCTGGCGCGACGGTTTATTTGTTGAGCCCGCTCGCTCAGTTCGTTACGGGTATGACATTGACTGTTGATGGCGGCATGGACATGCGTGGGTAGATTTATATGTCCGTGAGCTGGTCTTATATCTGAAGGAAGTATTTATTTTTTCTTTTTGATGTGGGAAAAGATTGCTGTTTATTTGTTGAGTCCGTTAGCTCAGTTTGTTACGGGTATGACTTTGACGGTTGATGGCGGCATGGACATGCGCGGGTAGTCCTACGTAGGCAAGATGCTTAATTCTCTGCTAAGAAAATAAGAAAAACCCTCCCTAACAAATCCCAGGGAGGGTTATTTTTATTTAATGAAGTAACTTGCAAACTCTACACTTCAACCAAAAAGTCGAGGGGCTCTTAGCGGACATCAATATGATGCGCTTCGTTTTAAACTTACTTGTCAACCTCAGAAACGTTCCTCTGCGCAAGCAACCAATCTTCCGCGAGCAGCGCAGCCACATAATCATCATAAGCCTTTGGTGGAGGGCGCATCCCCGTTGGCAACAAGCGTATCAACCCCTTCGGAAGCCACTCTTTCTGCAGGCGCGCACGCACCCGCTGGCTGGTAAACGCCTCCGGGACTTCATGGAAGGCCAACCCCTCCGGCAGCACCTTTGCCACCGCCTTGCGCAGCGTCGCACTCTGCGTGCCATCGCCAATCAACACCACATCTGGCTTATGGGCATCCACCAGAGCAATCACATGGACCACCAACTTGTCCGTTGGCACAACCTCACGGTGCACAATCCGTGGACGGTCGCTGTCATCCCGGGGCGTGCAAACCGCCACCCCACACTTTGACCGACCAGGGTCAATCGCGAGGACAATCACCGCCTATGGCTCCGGATTGACCGGAGGCGCACTGTCATCCGGACGCGCTCCGAGCGGATTGCCATCGATGCCCACCGCGGTAAATGTCAACAGCACCGCATCCCCGGCGCGGATATCCTTCTCCGTACGGATCACAATCTTCGACCGGCTGACCGAACGCGCGAGGTCGAGGACTTTCAGGACATCATCGATGCGTGTCTCCCCAATCGGCTCGCCATCCACACCCGTGCCAAGGCTTGGCGGGATGATGCCGGCTTTGAGCAGCTTCCTTCGGATATCGCCGCGGAGCAGCTGATACAGCTTGTCCGCCACCTGCTCACGACTGACATTTCCAGAGACAGACAACTCACCAAGCACCGTTCCAGCAGAAAACAACAATGGGTTACGGAATGTCCGGACATCCACAGAAACCGCTTCGCCTGAAACGGCATTGGATGTCGCAAACAACACAATCACCACCGGCTCACCGGCGGCCGCGATGTTTTCCGCTGCCGCAGCCAGCGCTTCGAACTCACTAATGGTTTGCAGCTGCCCGGTCGGGAGGCGAACATTCCGCTCTGGGATAC
>CAIWTR010000711.1 GCA_903915615.1 uncultured Armatimonadota bacterium | reverse complement strand
TTGTTTCAGAGCCCTGATGTTAAACCGATAGATTACTAAGTCTAACGGTTAGGGATTGACTTCCGGTGCCGCCGTGCATGTGGTTTCCATGCAACGATGCGGTAGGCATCCGGGAGTTTTTTTGTTTTTCTTTCCCAGCTCCCGAAGCAAGATCATAAATTTGTGAAGCACGGCGAGTGGAACAGGTTTCCACGCAAAGCCATCCGTAACACAGCCAGAAAACCAATCCTGCGCACACGCCTCCGGTACAATCTGCAAAACGCTGTTGGAGTGCAATGATGCCGGTTCCAGCCAGATTAACCCAAACGCTTCTCGCCGCTGTCATCGCCATTTGCTCCGCAAGTGCAATGCTGGCATCCCCGGCTCACAAAGCCGCGCTCATCGATCGCTACGGACGCCTCCTTCCAAAAGCAAGCGCATCGTGCATCACGTGTCACACCTCCGACCCTGGCATCTATATGCCGACGCGCCTCGCCGACATCCCACACAATGCCTTCGGCGCCCGCCTCGCTGCGCTCGGCTCCAGTGACATCGAAACCCGGCTCGCGAAAATCGCCAAAGAAGATACTGACCGCGATGGCACATCCAATGAGCTTGAGCTCCTCGCT
The DNA here is from genome assembly GCA_903915615.1 of uncultured Armatimonadota bacterium. GTDB lineage: Bacteria > Armatimonadota > Armatimonadia > Armatimonadales > Armatimonadaceae > CAIRTT01. Next base: position 2,561 of record CAIWTR010000711.1, on the reverse strand, counting down.
GGAACAAGCCCTGCTAACGCATCCGAGCGGCCAACTCCTGTACAGCTCACGGATGCCAACCTTAAACAGCTCTCACTTTCCTTCCGGACCAGCGACTATGCCTTCCGGCCATTCAAATCCGTCCCGCGCGCGTTAGCACCCAAGACATCCATCGACTCCCTCCTAACCCGCTACCAATCCGAACGCGACATCACGGCAAACCCCGCCGCACCCAAGGAAATGCTCCTTCGCCGCGCAACGATGGACATCACGGGGCTCCCGCCAACCCCCTCCGAACGCTCGGCATTTCTTAATGACACCCGCCCAGATGCCTACAAACGCCTGATCGACCGCCTCCTCGCCAGCCCCACCTACGGCGAGCGCTGGGGACGCCACTTTATGGACATCTGGCGCTACTCCGACTGGGCCGGCTGGAATGATGGTGGCCAGGTCCGCGATTCGCAGCCGCATATCTGGCGCTGGCGTGACTGGATTGTCGAGTCGCTGAATGGCAATATGCCGTACGACCGGATGGTTACGCTGATGCTGGCCGCGGATGAAGTCACACCAACCGACCAAAACGCCCTCCGCGCCACCGGGTTTCTTGTCCGTAACTATAAGCTCCTGAGCCGCGAGGCCTGGATGGAAGACACCGTCAACCATACATCCAAGGCGTTTTTGGGCATCACAATGCACTGTGCGAAATGCCATTCGCATATGTATGACCCCATCCAGCAGACCGATTACTACCGCTTCCGCGCCATTTTTGAGAACTACAACGTCCGAACCGAGCGGATCCCGGGTGAGCCTGACACCGCAAAGACCGCCCTTGTTCGCGCCTATGATGCCGATATGACAGCGGCGACGTACTTGTTCCCGCGCGGGGATGACCGGAATCCCGACAAATCACGGGCATTCACTGCCGGGCTTCCCGCGTTCCTGGGTGGCGAAATCGGCGTCAAGCCGGTCACTCTGCCCGCTGTCGCAGTACACCCAGAGCTGGCATCGTTTGTTGTCAATGAAACCCGCACAAGTCTCCAAAAGAAGCTCGATGCGGCACAGCTGGCCGATAAAAATGACCCGCGCACGCAGCTGGTCTACCTTCAGGCACAGATTGACATCCAGATTTTCGATGCCCAACGTGCTGTCGAAACCCTTGAATTGAGCGGGGACAAAACCAGCCCATCATGGGTCACAGCGGCAAAGGGAATCGTTCGCTTGGAGCGCTATAAGCGTTTCACCGATGCGCGGATTGCTCTATTTGATGCCCGAAAACGCCTCACAGCTGCGGCTGACAAAGACAAGCCTGCGGCACAGGGGGCGGTGACACAGCTCGAAAAGGATGCTGCAGCGGCGGAGGCGAAGTCCACAACCGACCCAGACACTGCCTACACAAAGCGCATCCAGACATTCCCGAAAGAGTCCACCGGAAAGCGCACCGCATTTGCTGCCTGGCTTACGGATAAGCGTAACCCGCTGACGGCGCGCGTCATCGTGAACCATGTCTGGATGCGGCATTTTGGCACCGCTCTCGCCCCAAGTGTGGCTGACTTTGGTCACAATAGCCAAGCGGTGGAGCAGGGGCAGCTGCTTGATTATCTCGCACGCAGCTTTATGGATAGCGGCTGGGATATGAAGCGGCTGCACCGGGAAATCATGCTTTCGGCAGCCTATCAGCGTGACTCACGGCCATCGGCGAAAATGCTACAGCGTGATCCGGACAATGTCAGCTATTGGCGCTTCGCGCCGCGGCGGCTTGAAGCGGAGGGCGTCCGGGATGCCATCCTAGCAGTGAGTGGCCAGCTGGACAGGACACAGGGCGGGCCTGAACTCGACCAAAACCTGGCTCTCGAAACCAAGCGACGTAGCATTTACCTCCGCAGCGCACCCGAAAAGGAAGCCGAGTTTATCAAGGTCTTTGATGGCCCATCGGTGACCGAGTGCTACGAACGCAAACAAAGCATCCTCCCGCAGCAAGCCCTTGCCCTCGCAAATTCAAAGCTGGCGCTACGCGAAGCACGCACCCTCGCGGCAGGCATTTATGCAAAGCTGCCCGAGAAAACGCACGTCTTTACAGCAATCCGGGATGCATTTATCGCAACTCTTACCCGTGAGCCGACCGCTGCTGAGATGGTGGAGTGTCTGCGCTTTATGGCATCGACTACAGATTCTAAGCCTGCAAATGCCGAGAACTCGCTTCTAAGACGCCTTGAAAACCTCGTCGCCGTGCTCATCAATCATCACGAATTTGTAACGATTCGATAACGTGACAGGAAATAACCCATGATGCAACCAAAGTCCACACATCAACCCTCCGCCTGTCAGGGAGTTTCGAGACGTTCATTTTTGACTGACACAGGGATGGGGTTTACCGGTCTTGCCCTCAGCGCGATGCTGGCAAAGAGCGGGCTCGCGGCGCCACCGCAAACGTGGCAGAGCAAGATCGACCGAGGTCGCTCGGCTGCAAAGCCCAAGGCCAAAACCGTCATCTGGATCTTTCTCTGTGGAGGCGTCTCGCACCTCGAGAGCTTTGATGTCAAACCGGAGCTCAACAAGTACGCCGGCAAGTCCATCGATGAAAC
>CAIWTR010000710.1 GCA_903915615.1 uncultured Armatimonadota bacterium | reverse complement strand
AGGTACGAGCTGCTGCGATACGCTTCCGCGAGCAAGGCACGACGCCATTTGCGGGCTTTGTCAGCGACCCCTGTGATGGACGTTCGCAAGGCACGACGGGGATGTTTGACTCGCTTCCTTACCGAAACGATGCAGCAATCGTCCTTCGACGCCTCGCCCGTTCGCTGCCGACCCGCAAGGCTGTGATGGGCGTTGCGACCTGCGATAAAGGCCTGCCCGCGATGATGATGGCGCTCGCCGGACTCCATGACCGACCGGCGGCAATCGTCCCGGGCGGGGTTACGCTCCCCCCAAAGCGCGGTGAGGATGCCGGCCTCGTCCAGACCATCGGGGCGCGGTTTGCACACGGACTTATCACCTTACAAGAAGCCGCCGAAGCGGGCTGCCGGGCCTGCGCGACGCCCGGCGGCGGATGTCAGTTCTTCGGAACCGCAGCAACAGCACAAGCCGTCGCCGAAGCGCTTGGCCTTACAATTCCCCACGCGGCGCTTGCTCCAAGCGGTCAGCCCATCTGGCTTCAGCTCGCGAGCGACACTGCGGATGCCCTTATTAATGCCGTCGCAAAAGGCATCACGACGCGTGACATTCTCACCGAAGCAGCCTTCCGAAACGCAATGCTCGTTCATGCGGCGTGCGGTGGCTCCACGAATTTGCTACTGCATATTCCTGCGATTGCACACGCCGCGGGAATCCGGCGGCCGACGGTGGATGACTGGGTAGCGGTGAACCGCTCCGTACCCCGCCTCGTGGATGTGCTTCCGAATGGGCCGACGAACCACCCAACGGTCCGGATGTATCTTGCCGGTGGTGTTCCTGAGGTGCAGCTGCATTTGCGAAATCTTGGTCTCCTCGACCTCGATGCGCTTACGATCAACGGAAATCGCCTCGGTGACAACCTTGAGATTTGGGAGAAGAGTGACCGACGTGCCGCGCTGAAGGAGCGTCTGCTTGAGATGGATGGCGTGGATGCATCCGATGTCATCTCGGATCCAAATGGCGCACGGGCGAAGGGTCTGACCAGCACGGTTTGTTTCCCGATGGGCAACATCGCACCGGAGGGCAGTGTTATCAAGGCGACGAGCATTGATGCCAAGCGCGTCGATGCGGATGGTACTTTTCGTCATACCGGGCGGGCAAAGGTTTACACGAGTGAAAAGGATGCGATTGCCGCGGTCAAAGGCCAATCGGATCGCAATGTGGTGGCCGGTGACATCATTGTCTTGATCTGCCGGGGCCCGATGGGCAGTGGGATGGAAGAGACGTATCAGATTACATCCGCTCTCAAGCACACACCGTGGGGCAATCAGGTCTCGCTGATTACGGATGCGCGCTTCTCAGGCGTTTCGACGGGAGCGTGTATAGGGCACGTCGGCCCCGAGGCGCTTGCGGGTGGTCCAATCGGCAAGATTGTGGATGGAGACTGGATTCAGATTACGGTGGACCGTGTCAACTTGGATGCTAGTGTGACATTCCTTGGTTCAGGCGAAACGCCGGGCACGGAAGCGGATGGCGACCGTGAGCTGGCGGAGCGTCCGGTGCGGTCCGACCTAAAGGCCGATCCAAACCTCCCGGATGACACCCGCCTTTGGGCAGCGCTGCAGAATGCAAGCGGCGGCCTGTGGGGCGGATGT
>CAIWTR010000709.1 GCA_903915615.1 uncultured Armatimonadota bacterium | reverse complement strand
GGCCAGAGCTCTGCAACGAGGTCAACCCGTTGGAAGTCCTGCCCGGCGGAGATTGCGAGGATAGCGAGAAGGTGGAGGGATTTGCCACCCGCGAAGCGGGTGATGACCCGACCCGTTGTCCCTTTGAGCTCGGGCTGACCAAACAATTGCAGAAGGATGGGCACTTGCTGACTCATTGATTACCTCGCACAAAACCGCATCACTTTCGCCGGTTTCCAGCACTAGACCATAGTTGGCAACCATGTGTAGTGTTATGCGCATTAACGCAAGGATGCAAAGCTCTCAGGTCAGCTTGGCAGAGCGCGGCATTGGGACCAATGGTTATCAATGTCAGGGTAAATCAATATTGTTGGCTAGGTGTTGGCAAGTGCGAACACAAGGTGTGGCTTGGCTAGTTACCGCATAGGGTTGATTGCAACACGCACGGGTATGGCTAGGAACTCACGCGAGTAGGTTCCATCTGGTCACAAAGGGGCGTCTTATGTGTGTTAACTACGGTGAAGCGAAGTATCTCGATAGGATCGCGAAACCTTACGTAGATTCACCAAAGTTAACTCATACATAAACTGAGCTTGATTCATAATTTTTCTGTGAGATTAATAAAATAATTAACCGACATTAACGCGCAAATCAACGCATAAAGACAAGCTTGCCAGCAGCGTTAAAAACCACCCAATGCTAGTAGAAGTACGGATGTATCTGAAGCAAATGAAGCACATCCCATCCCCTAAATCCCCTTGTCAAGGCCGTTTTGCAGGTAATTCCACCAGTTACTGAAGGATTTACCAGAGTTTAGTTAACCAAGGTGAAATACGATTCGTTATACAGAATCATTATGTGTTACGAACTTTACCAAGCAATTTTGACAACTGATGATTTAGTCGAGTTACCTGTTGAATGTCCCTGTTACGAAGAAACGTACAACTTGCTCGTAAGAAGCAAGAGCATCAAAAACAGGAAAAATAAGATGATTCAGATGAACCGCCGAGCATTGCTCGCATCCGGAGCCGTAGCCGGCGCCGGTGTTGCAATCGCTCCATTAATGAAGCGCGTTACCGCACAGGGTGGCGCACCGATTGTATTGACTCCTTTTGTAGATGAGCTTCCAGTCCCAGGAACTCTCAACGAAGCATTGACTGTTCAAGGCCAGGGCTTTGAGGATCGCTGCTATGCCTGGGGCGCACCAAAGACCTTCGAATTGATCGAAGCTGAAGGTAAGCACCGCTTCCACCGTGATCTTCCAGAGACCGACATGTGGCTGTACAACGGCCAGTTCCCTGGACCAACAATCATCAACAAGCTTGGAGTCCCGACGCTGATCCGCCGCATCAACCAGCTCAACCCAGTCCACACCGGATTTGGAATGCCAGAGACCTCGCTACACCACCACGGTGGACACCAGGCTCCTGCAGATGACGGCTGGCCACTCGACTTCATCCACCCAAATCAGTACCGTGACCACATCATCCCAAACATCGTCCCTGAAGGCGATGCACGTGAGTGGCCATCGACTCTCTGGTACCACGACCACACCATCGACTACACCGCTGGTAACGTCTACCGTGGACTCGCTGGACTCTCCTTGCACTTTGATGATGTTGACTCCGGCAACGAGAACGATCCAAACCCACAGGCACTTCGGTTGCCATCCGGGCAGTACGATGTGCCTCTCGCATTCCGTGATGTTGCACTCAACGCAGATGGCTCGCTGTTCTTCGATCAGCTGAACATCAAGGGTCAGGTCGGTAACCTGATGACGATCAACGGCAAGGTCAAGCCTTACCTCAAGGTTGCTCGCCGCAAGTACCGCTTCCGCATCCTGGTTGGTGGCCTGGCTCGTGAGTATCGCTTCCAACTGAGCGACAAGTCCCCATTCCAGATCATCGCATCCGATGGTGGCCTCCTCGAGAAGCCTGTAACGGCAACTGTTCTTCATCAGGCAAACGCTGAGCGCTACGAAATCGTCATCGACTTCAGCCGGTACCAAATCGGTCAGCAGGTCACTCTTGATGACCTCGTAGTTCAGACAGATGGAAACAAGCCAGATGGCTTTGCCCGTGTTGGCAACCCACTCCTCTTGTTTGTTGTTGATCGGGATGCTCCAGATCCATCACAGGTTCCTGCGACATTGCGCCCAATGCCTCCTATCGACCTCACCCGCGTCGTTGCAACCCGCAACCTCGTGCTCAGCAAGAAGGGTGGAATGTGGACCATCAATGACAAGGTATGGAACCCAACGGTGCCATTGTTCCGGCCGAAGCTCAACACGTTTGAGATCTGGAATGTCTCGGTCAAGGGCGGTGGATGGAATCACCCACTGCACATCCACCAGGAGTTCTTCCGTATCCTGAAGCGTGCAGGCCGCACCCCACCAGCGCATGAGGTTGGTAAGAAGGACGTCGTTCTGGTTTGGGACAAGTCCCCTGTACAGCTGTACGTAGGTTTCCGCACCTTCACCGGCCCATATGTGTTCCACTGCCATAACCTTGGTCATGAGGACCTTGCGATGATGGGTTGGTATGATGTCCAACCTTAAGGAAGACCCGATCCGTGTCGATCCCCGTATTCGGAGGGAGCCTATGCTCGTTCCGATGCGGGTGACACCGAAGAACTGGACGCCTGATGCGCCTATTACACTAAAGAATGGAACGAAGACGACGATTAGTGCACTTGCACAGCAACGTGACCTGGTCCTGCACTTCTTCTATACACGGTGTAACGGCAGCTGCCCGGTGACGACGCACAACCTCAAAAAGATTGCGCGGATGATGCCTGGGAAGTTTGAGAAAAATGCAATGATTCTGTCTATCTCGCTCGACCCCGAGCGGGATACGACAGCGGACTTGAAAGAGTTCGCCAGCCGGAACAGTCTGCCACAATGGTGGCAGGTTGCCCGCTGCGACCGTCAGGCGCTCGATTCTCTGCTGGACTCTATCGGATTCAATGCTGAGCCATATGATTCGAAGACGAAGGCTATCGTCCACGCTTCCGAGGTTATCTTCGGAAGCCAGAAAACTGGGCGTTGGCGTATGGCCAACCCGCAGTGGTCTGAACCCCATGTGGTAAAGGAGCTGTTCGAAATCACATTCGATGGTGTCCAATACCGCAACCCACGACGCCCTGGCGTCACACTGGACAGAAACCGGCGATCCAGAGCCTAATCCATCCAGTCTGTTTGTTTGCTTGATTGTCATCTGAAAGCAGCCCTCACCACTCGGTGTGGGCTGTTTGACATTTGCAGCTGCGCTGTCTCTCCCCGACACTATTGATGGACGAAACGCCAGGGGCGTGTGCACGGAGCCGATCGTGCCCAATACCGCAACCCAAGGCGCCCCGGCGTCACCTTGGATAGAACACGGCGATCCAGAGCCTAATCCATCCAGCCTGTTTGTTTGCTTGATTG
>CAIWTR010000708.1 GCA_903915615.1 uncultured Armatimonadota bacterium | reverse complement strand
TTGCGATGATGGCAATAACGACCAGTAGTTCGATGAGGGTAAAGGCTGATTTCTGTTGCATGACTATGAATCTGTTCTTGCTGCGAGAGTGTTGTTCAGGAATGGCGACAATCACCGACTGAAGTTATCGCCGATTATCAATGTCGGCAATGGTAACTATAATGATTTTTAGTTTAGACACTGTCTAATTAATGATATTTCCAAATAATCGGCATCTGCCGTTCGGAGGATTCAACTCCCATACAGCGTTTTGGGTTTCCATTATTGTCAGATTTGAGATTACGCTCAAAGCGAACAAGAGGTGCTGCACTGCGTTCCCGGCGCATGTCCACCACCTCTTTCAATGAAGCTCGTCGCATCTACGTGATGTCAGCGTTCCAGGCGCTTTCCTCACTACGACATACAAGTGCGGTGCAAGATTCGTACCAAGTACTAAACTAGACAGAATATAGATAACAGATTGGTTCTGCTTTGAGGGTGAGGGTGAGGGTGAGGGTGAGGGATTACTGTCAGACTCTGATCGCCCTTGCGGTCTGAAGCATCCGCAAACCTGTGGTATCTAAGCCTTGTCGCTTTTGACAGGGAGCCGGTTGAAATGATCCAGCGTAGCAAGCATTCGAATAGATTCATTTTGGGGATGGCCATTCTTGCAATCGGAGGCGGCGCCACGATCGGAGGCGTCCTCCAACGTGGCCGACCTGCACCTCCGGCGACAAAAATGGCTGATTCGGGAATCGACTTCCGACTCCGCGATGGCGACCGGCGAAAAGCATCCAATGAACGGCTCAAGCTCGGTCCTGTGACCATGCTTTCGGATACGGACGCCGATGCAATCTTAAAGCGTGTTCCTGCGCTACCCAAGGACGAAACGGATCAGCTTCCCTTCCGTGCACCTGAGAACAGCATGCCGCCGCCGCGACCAGGCGCGACTGTTCCTTCGACATTCCCTCCAGCGCCAGCAGGGCAAAAGCCTGCTGTTGATGCCGGCCCTCTGGCAATTCGAAGTATCACCCCAAATGGCGAAGTCGGACCGATAGACCGGATCACCGTCAACTTCAACCAGCCGATGGTCCCTCTGAGCAGCGTTGATGCGCTTGCCGAACAGGTTCCCGCGAAGATCTCGCCATCCACGGATGGCAAATGGCGCTGGCTTGGCACACAGACACTTGTCTTCGAGTTTGGCTCCGGGCAACGACTGAAGAATTCCACAGATTACGTTGTGACGGTCCCCGCTGGGACACGGTCAATCTCTGGAAAAACCCTCGATAAGGCGGTTACAGAGCATATCTACACGCCGTTGCTACAAGTTGTTGCGAGTGGACCGCAAGGTGGTGGGCATCCGCTTGACCCTACGATGTTCATCACGTGGAATCAGGAAATCAATCAGGCGGCGGCACTTAGAGCTGTGCGGGTGAGTGTAGATGGGGCGAGAGTTCCGATTCGTGCTGTTGAGCCGACCGACAAAGATGCCGCAAATCGTAAGCGCACGCTGCATTTCAAGCCACTCCGTCTGCTGCCAACCGGAGCACAGGTCGGGGTCGAAGTGCCTCCCGGGCAGACTTTTGGCGAGGGACCGCGCCCGAGTCTTCAGCAAAGTAACTTCGGCTTCTCAACCTATGGGCCCTTCAAACTCACTAATAGCCGCTGTACCTGGGATACAAACCAGCCTTGCCGCCCCGATATGCCGTGGACATTTCAGTTCACAAACCCTGTCGATCCAAAGACCATCACACGGTCACAATTTGAGATCTCCCCAAAGGTTGACCAGTTTGAGCTCTACCCGGGGGGAAACAGCATCACCCTTCAGGGCGCATTTAAAGGACGAACCACCTATACCGTTCGGATAAAGCCTGGCATCAAGGATGCCTACGGTCAGTCACTCGCTGCCACCGAACCAATAACA
>CAIWTR010000707.1 GCA_903915615.1 uncultured Armatimonadota bacterium | reverse complement strand
TCAGTCCCCGCGTCAGCCCAGACCCTCCGGCGGATTCCGAGCGGCCGCCAATCGGGAACTGAGTCATGGTTTGTGTTTACTCAAAACATCAAAAATAAAACCACCCGCCAGGCAATCCCAGCGGGTGGTTTTTGATTGTGTGTGAGCCCTTAGCGCAGGCGGATGACAATCAGTCCCCGCGTTAGCCCAGACCCTCCGGCGGATTCTGAGCGGCCACCAATCACTTGGAGACGAACCGTTTGTGGGTTTCCCTTGAGGATTGCATCCAAGTCGGTCGTAGAGTTGAGAATCGTCCCGTTGGCATGCGTGATAATCGCACCCGGAACCAAGCCCGCATCATCCGCAGGGGAACCATTTGCGACCGTCGCAACCTGTACGCCAACCGTTGTCTTCGGGATGCCACGTTCTTTCTTGTCATCATCCGAGAATGTCGTCACGGAAAATCCGTACTTCTCGACCGCAGACTTCACTTTGCTTGGCGCACTTGGAGGTGTTCCTTGGCCAAGCTGCGTTTCCTTGATTTCACCGAGAGACACCGATGTGGACCGCGCTTTGCCATCGCGAAGATAGTTGATATCCACCTTGCTGCCCGGTGCGGTGCTCCCAACCGTATCGCGAAGAGTGATTTCATCCACGATCGGCGTACCACCGATCTTTGTGATCACATCGCCAGCCTGAATCCCGCCCTTATCGGCAGGGCCGCCAACAACCACTTCTTTGACGTAGGCGCCGGTTGATGTACCCACAATGCCACGTTCATCCGCAGTGATGTCCTGAGGGACCAGACCAAGCGAGCCGCGGGTGACCTTACCTTTGGCGATTAGCTGGTCGGAGACATATTTCGCGGTGTTGGATGGGATGGCATAGCCGATACCGACACTCGTGCCGGTTGGGGAGTAGATTGCGACATTGATGCCGATCAGCTCGCCCTTGATATTAAACAACGGGCCGCCTGAGTTGCCACGGTTGATGGCCGCATCCGTTTGAATCAGGGATGGATAAAACCGTCCCGTGACACCATCTGAGATGTCTGACTTACGATGGAGGGCGCTCACGATCCCAGTGGTCATCGTGTTTTCCTTGCCAAACGGCGACCCGATGGCAATGGCCCACTGACCAACATGCAACCGGCCGCTGTCGGCAAATTTGACTGCGGTAAGTGGCTTTTTCGACTCAACCTTGACGACGGCAAGGTCTGAACGCATATCGCGCTTGACCGTGCCGTTAAGGACAGTGCCATCCGAAAGCTTGACCGTTACCTTGCCATCCTTGGCGCCTTCAACAACGTGGTCATTTGTGAGGATGTAGCCATCGGCACGTACGATCACACCAGAACCTACACTTGTACCCGTGCGGGGCGCAGGCGCATCCTGACCCTGACCCTGTCCACGGCCTTGACGTCGGGGTTGACCAAAGAACTCGAATGGGTCAATGCCTTCACCATCCCCACCAAAACCGGGGATACCGCCTCCGCGCGGTGCGGCAACTTCCGCCTGAATACTGACCGTCGCTGGACCGGCATTCTCGGCAATATCGATAAATGCGCTTTCCAGCGAGCTGGCTGTGGCGCGGTCTTCCGCTTGGGCGCGCTTGGGGTCATCCGCCTGGAGAGGTCGTCCCGTCGAGAGGAACATCGCGATGGCGGTGAGGGAGCAGCTGATCGCAACAATCGGCAATGGCAGCTGCCGCAGACCGGTGATGAATTTCGGCATTGGGTTTCTCCTAATGGTTTTCAATGGGTGATTGCGAGCCCAAAGGACATCGCTTTACCGGGTTTATACGAAACAGGCATATAAGCCGTTCCGCGACTGATAGGGACATCGATGCACTGAGGCTGCCCTTGTTCACATGGATAACTCTCAGGCGCACCGCCTACGGCTGACTTTGGCTTCACTTCGAGGCGGAACACAGCTTGATCAACCGGGCTTGACATCGGAAGTGGCACCATCGCCGCACGTGAAAC
>CAIWTR010000706.1 GCA_903915615.1 uncultured Armatimonadota bacterium | reverse complement strand
CTGCAGCTTCTACAGCCTTGTCGATACCGCGCTTGATAACGGTTGGGTTGGAGCCTGCAGCAACGTTACGCATGCCTTCGCGGACGATGGCCTGTGCGAGAACGGTAGCAGTCGTGGTTCCATCACCAGCGACATCGTTGGTCTTGGATGCAACTTCGCGAACGAGCTGTGCACCCATGTTCTCGAACTTGTCTTCGACTTCGATTTCCTTGGCAATTGTCACACCATCATTGACGATGGATGGGCTGCCAAACTTTTTCTCGAGGACTACATTGCGTCCCTTAGGGCCAAGGGTGACCTTGACGGCATCAGCGAGGATGTTGACGCCACGCTCTAGGGAGCGACGAGCGGTTTCATTGAACTGTAATTCTTTAGCTGCCATGATTAACCTTCCACAACTCCAAGAATGTCATCTTGGCGCATGATTAGGACATCGTGTCCGTCAACCTTGATTTCGGTTCCGCCGTATTTGGAGTAAACGACCTTGTCGCCAACGTTCACTTCCATGAGGGCAATGGTGCCATTGTCGAGGGTCTTGCCTGGTCCAACTGCGATTACTTCACCGGTCTGTGGGCGCTCCTTGGCGCTATCCGGGAGAACGATACCACCGCTGGTCTTCTCTTCAGCATCGAGTGGCTTCACAACAATACGATCACCTAAAGGCTTAAGCATGTTTCTGATCTTCCTTTTCCAAAAGTCTCTTCCGCAGCCAGATTGGCACTCACGCCATCCGACTGCCAGCATGCAAATGTTACCGCTGCACGCAAGCGAGTTCAAGATGTTGATTTCTTAAACTTACGGGATTTTCGGAGGTTTTAACATGCTTGATTCAACAACTCTATTCCAATGGTTTACAGCCAAAGAAATTTCCGTCGCTTCGTTGGTTTTTAGTCCTCCGACGATGTGAAATCCGGACAATTCTTTGGGTACCGGTTGCCCGTGAATATGGTCTACTGGATACATGTTGCACAACCAGACAGCACAGGAAATCGTCGTCCTCGTGGATGATGCCAACAACGTTTTAGGCACTGCTCCAAAGGCAACCGTCCATACGGATTCGACTCCCCTGCACCGTGCCTTTAGTTGTTTTTGCTTTCGCCGGGATGGCAAGCTCTTAACACAGCGCCGTGCACTCCACAAAATCACCTGGCCGGGCATCTGGGCGAACTCAGTCTGCGGCCACCCCGGACTAAACGAATCCAACGAATGCGCTGTTTACCGCCGGATGCGTCATGAGCTTGGTATAACGACAGCCGCAAAAATGTCCTGCATGGCTCCGGACTTCCGCTACCGAGCGGAGCTCGATGGCATCGTCGAAAATGAGCTCTGCCCCGTCTTCGTCGCCATCATCGATCAGGATGCAACACCGAACCCGCAGGAAGTCGATGCATGTGCGTGGACTACATGGGCCGAATTCGTTTACCTGTGCCGCCATGTCCCGGGAGCCTACGCCCCGTGGACCATCCTCGAAGTTGAGGCACTTCTCGCGAACCCAGAGTTCATCAGAATGCTTACTACCCTCGGCGTGGATGCCCACAGCGAAGTACCACCTTCCGCGTAGCGGGCATCAATCGTACCCCTACAGATCGATAACCTTTGACAAAAAGCCATCCGATGCACGCAGCAGCGCATCGGCAGCCGACTTGTCCACGCCGCGCCGCGCCATCACGATGGCGGTCTTGACGCTTCCGCCAGCCGCATCGAGGAATGTCTGAGCAGCCGCGGGATCTGCGACCTGCCCGATATCCGCAACCAACCGCTGCGCACGCTTGACCAGCTTTGCATTTGAGCACTGCACATCGACCATTCGGTTGCCGTACGTCTTGCCAATACGGACCATCGCCCCTGTGCTCAGCATATTGAGGATGAGCTTTTGCGCAGTCCCACTCTTCATCCGTGTGCTTCCCTGCAGCACTTCGGGGCCCACAACCGCCTCGATGGGTATATCGGCATCGGCGCAGAGCGGTGCGTTTTGACTATTCGCAATCCCAACGGTCGTCGCCCCACGGCGTTTTGCTTCCGCTAGGGCCGCACGCACAAAGGGAGCCCCGCCACTTGCACTGATACCAACGACGACATCAATGGACTGAATGTCAGCATCCCGTATCGCCTGCTCACCGGCAGCTGCATCATCTTCGGCGCCTTCGATGGCACGGGTGAGGGCACGCTCGCCGCCAGCAATAATCCCAAAAACCATTTGGGGTGAGACGCCAAATGTTGGCAAGCACTCGCTCGCATCCAAGACACCGAGACGGCCGCTCGTCCCGGCCCCGATGTATACGAGACGCCCTCCGGAGCGGAATGCATCGGCTATGCGATCAACCCCAGCAGCGATATTTGGAAGGACAGACTGCACGGCTGCGACTGCTTTGGCATCCTCTTGGTTAATGATCGCCAGCATTTCAAATGTTGATAGCTGGTCGAGGTTATTACTGAGGTCATTGATCAGCTCGGTCGTCGGAAGGTTGCTTTCCATGGTGTTTAGTCTACGCGATACGCATCAAAGTCAGAAGGTTCAAAATGGTAGACTTTTGCCTACGACTTACTGTTTCGGAGGAATTGACATGCCGACTTACGGCTACCGCTGTACTGCTTGTTCACACGAGTTTGAGCGCGAGCAGCGCATCACCGAGGAGCCTATCAAGGTATGCGAGCGCTGCGATGCGCCTGTTAAGAAGATTATTTACCCAGTTGGTATCTCCTTCAAGGGAAGTGGCTTCTACGTAAATGATTACAAAGGGAGTGGACCAGCAGCCACGCCTGCACCTGTAACGACGACGACCGAGAGCGCTCCAGCGGCGGCGGCGACGCCTGCACCTACGGCAACACCGAGTGCCGCAAAAGAGTAACCACGCTCCCTCCAATGCGAAAAAGCCCGCCAGTCTCTGGCGGGCTTTTCATGTTTTCATCGGAGTTAGCACAACGAATGTTCGTCAAACAAAAACCCCGGCAGATTCTGCCGGGGTTTTACGTTCACGCTGGGCAGCTTGCCCAATGCTTACTTCTGGCTCTTGATTTCCAAGCGACCGGTTGCTGGGTCAAAGTTGACATCAACATCGAGGGCCTGGCCAACAAAGGACAGAGGAACAATCGCACGACCGGACTCAACATTGACTTTGCGTCCGATGTTGACGTTCTCGCCATTGACCTTAGCGGTGGATCCGCCGACCTTGAAGGAAACTTCACGGTCAGCATTCACAGCACGTACCGTCTTCGCATTGTGTGCCCAGGAAACCTGGCCACCGGTGTGCTCGAAGATCTGGCGGAATGGTGCGAGTGGCAAACCATTCTCGATGCGAGGTGCAACATCGAAGGCGATTTGTGTTCCATCGAATGCAATCTGCAGCGTCTTGCTGGAAAGCTCAGGGAGCTTAGCAAGTGCAGCTACGCCGAGCTTTGGCAAGTTTGCGGATGGTGCAGCAGCACGAACCACTGGGCTCATCGTCCGCTTTACAACTTCACCAGCAAAAGGCTTTACCGTGGTGCGTGGTCCAACAGCCGAAACTGGAGCAACAGCAACTGGGCGTGCGATTGGGGTGATGATGGAGACAGCCTTGGATGCCATTCCTGCCAGTGCAGGTGTTCCGAGCGCTTCTGGTGCAGCCGTGATGGCAGCGCCGGCAGGAACAACGACCGCAGCAGACATCGGGGTTAGCGAGCGGCTTGCGACGCGGATTCCACCAGCCAAGGATGGCATCGGCTCAACGACCGTCGTTGTGATCGCCGAGAGGCGGGCAACAGCAGCGGATGGGATGACTGTTCCAGGAATGGATGTCGTCACGGTCTTAGGAGCGGATGGCTCTACGACAACAGGCTTTG
>CAIWTR010000705.1 GCA_903915615.1 uncultured Armatimonadota bacterium | reverse complement strand
ATTTCGTGTCGGTTGATACAGGTGCTTGACTTGCACCCATGTACACAACCTTTCATGTAATGATGTCATCGCTCAGTCTCCATCGTATCTTTCAACTTTTTCATTGCGTAATGTAGGCGCGACCAAATCGTCCCAACCGATGTCCCTAAGAGCTCAGCTATCTCATCACACGACTTTCCATCGTAGTAATACATCGTCACAACACTTCGATGTTTCTCACCCAAGCGATCAACCGCCGCGCGCAGGACCAGAGCCTGGTTCGCATTGATGGCAACATCCGCGGGATCCAGCAATGCCTGGCGTGTGGCCTCTGTTGGGCTCTCGCCTGCTTCCAGAAAATGCGAGTCGCCTTCAAGGTCTTCCTGTGTCCGATCGCGCTCTGCCTTACGCTTTTCCCTGTGGCGGAGCGCAGTATTCACGGCAATACGATAGAGCCAAGTGGAAAACTGTGCATCCTGCCGAAAGCCTGGAAGCCCATTCCACGCACGCAGAAAAACGTCCTGCAAAACATCGTCGACATCCACAAACGTACCGCCAACGCGAAAGATCACCGATGCCATCGGACGATAATAGCGTTCATACAGCTGGCGAAAAGCAACCTGATTGCCACGGGCAGCTTCCTGCACCAAATGGGCATCATCGGTGGATGACCTTATCGCCATCCAATGCCTCTTGATTGGGAGCAGATTAATTGCAAGCGTTGCCAACGTTTCACCACCTTGATGGTTAGAGTCGGACATCGGCTTAATCCTTCAAAGGAGATCTGCATTGCTGGGCTATTCTACGGTGCATCGATGCATGAACCTTCAAGCCACTTTTCCGACTGAGGACAGGCGGGTGACGAGAGCCACTATGGGTGTTCCGAGAGACAGCACGGTTAAGGCAGCAGCGGGACGCTACCTTGCTGGATCAGAAGTGTCAGGGCGGAATTCTGCCACGGGGGGCAAAGCTCATTAGGAGAGGTCTGCATGGTACGCTTATTCCAAGATGGCAAGACGCGGCATATTTCAGAATCTGTTTCAATCTGTTGACACATTGTTTACTGGTCGGGGCAAAGTCGATGATGAGCTCCTCGAGGAACTTGAAGAAGCGCTCCTTGCGGCAGATTTAAGTCTGCGTACGGTCGATAAGATCTTAGATGAAGTCCGCGAACGTGTCCGGGATGGCCGTCTGAAGGATGCCAACGATGTCCGGACAACATTGATGTCCGTCATCGTGGATACGCTTGGCAAACCCGAAGACCACCGCTTATGCATCGCACCAAGCGGACCTACGGTCTACCTGATGGTCGGAGTGAATGGCGTTGGCAAGACAACCAGCCTCGGCAAGCTTGCATATAACGAAGTACAGGCGGGCAAGAAAGTCATTTTGGCGGCGGCGGATACATTCCGGGCCGCGGCGGCTGACCAGCTGGCCATTTGGGCTGAGCGGAGCGGAGCGGAGCTCATTCGCCAGCATGAAAATGCAGACCCTGCAGCCGTTGTATTCGATGCGATTCATGCAGCAAAAGCCCGTGGCGCCGACTTGGTTTTGGT
>CAIWTR010000704.1 GCA_903915615.1 uncultured Armatimonadota bacterium | reverse complement strand
CGCGCGGTGCTTGACCGCCGCCTCGAGCTCCTCGAAGCTGAGGGTATTCTTTTCCAGACAAATATTAATGTCGGCGTGGATGTCAGTGGTGAAGATCTCCTCCGCGACTACGATGCTGTCCTCGTCTGTATCGGAGCTCTGCGGCCTCGCGACCTAAATGTCCCCGGCCGTGAGCTCAGTGGTGTCTACTTTGCGATGGATTACCTCACCCGCCAGAACCGCGTGGTCGCTGGTGATGCCGTAGAGGACACGATCAATGCAAGTGGCAAGCACGTCCTGATTATCGGTGGTGGTGATACGGGCGCTGACTGCTACGGAACCGCTATCCGCCAGGGCGCAGCGAGTGTTCATCAGTTCCAGATTCACCCGGAACTTGGAACCGATATGCCAGACCTCAATCCGTGGTGGCCGCAGCCAGCCCACATTCTCAAGTTGGGTCCAGCCCACGAAGAAGGCGGCGAGCGCGTTTATGGCATCCATACGACCCACCTCAGTGGCGAAAGCGGTTGTGTAAAGAGCCTCCACACCGTGGATATCGAGCGCGTCGGCAAGGGACCAAACGGCGAGCGTCTTATTGAGGCTGTCCCGGGGTCTGAGCGCATCTTCCCTGCGGACATCGTGCTTTTGGCGATTGGCTACAACGGCGCAGAACATCCCGTTGTCAACACATTCGGTCTGAATGTGGATGGTCGTGGCAATGTGACAGCATCCGATGACTACCAGACATCTGTTCAAGGAGTCTTCGCTGCGGGGGATGCCCGCCGGGGACAGAGCCTAATCGTTTGGGCGATTGCCGAGGGCCGCGAGGCTGCCCGTGGCGTAGATGAGTATCTGACCGGCAAGAGCCGCCTGCCGCTGACGCACGTCGTCGAGTAGCATTTTCCAGCGGACAGATGTCCGCAAATCCTGTAATGTCGGGGTATGTCCACCGTATCCCGACATCCCGACCTAAAAGGCATCCTCGACACCTGGCGTGCACAGGAGCTCCTCGCATCCGCGCCAGCCCGTATCGACCAGCATCGAAAAGGCAATCTCAGCATCCGCGTAACCCGCCCGGATGGCTCCCCGGCACCGGATGGCATGTTGGTCAACATCCGACAGAAAACCCACGCCTTTGGCTTTGGATGCGCAGCGCTTAGCCTCCATTCACACGCTGAGCCAGCCGCCGAAGCGCAGTATCAAAAACTCTTCACGGATGCGTTCAACTTCGCGACCATCATGACCTTTTGGCATGACATCGAGAAAGAAAAAGGCAAGCGTAACACGGAGCTGTATCTTCGACGTGCAAAGACCCTCAAGGCCGCGGGGATTCGTGTCAAGGGACATCCACTGATTCTCCCCGGCGTCTGCCCGGGGTGGGTTCCCAAGGATGCGGATGGCGGCCGGGATGCGGTAAAGGACTGGATCACGCACATGGTCCGGACGTTTCGTGGCGTCGTTGACACATGGGATGTTACGGGCGATATCTGGACGGCGGATAACCAGCAAAATGGCATCGGCGCGTGGGTGCGTAAGGTGGGGCGTCAGCAGGTCTTCTCGGATGCGCTCCGCTGGACAAAGGCTGCAAACCCAGATGCGGTGACGCTTTATAACGACTTTGCGCTCGACAATGCCTTTGTCGATTTAGTGCGTGGGGCGATTCGTGGCGGGGATCCGCTGCATGTGCAGGGGCTTGAGGCGCACATGGATGGCGCGGGCTGGCTTCTTGAGCAGCTGTGGGTGCATTCGGACACCTTTGGCAAGCTGGGGCGCCCGCTGCACTGGTCCGAAATCACGG